>JAOTUD010000282.1 GCA_029864065.1 Gammaproteobacteria bacterium
TCCGGTTTTTCGGGTTTTAGCTGCATTTTCTGCAAATCCCGCAACTGTCTCATGAAATCGTTGTTGGCGACGTTGTCGAGATCGTAAAACTCGCGCAACAGGCGCAGGCTCTGCGAAATCAGCTGGTCGTACTGGCGCGCGTCGCGGTCGAGCACCGCCCAGCGCGCCAGCTTCAGATTGTCCTCGAGGGTTTCGGAGACATCGGCGATGCTGGCCTCGATTTCGCTCGGTTTTACGGCCTCGTGGCGCACTTCGACGAGCGAATCGATAAACGCGCCCAGGCGCTCCAGCCAGTCCTTCGACGCCTGCAACTGCTGCGGTTGCGTGGTCGTCTCCTCGACACGCACCGCGAAACCCGGCTCGAGCACCCGCACCTGGCGCGCAAGTTGCGCGAGAATCAGCGTCATGCCGACGAGATCCGGACGCTTGCGCGTCTTCAGGTCGGCGATTTCCTCGCTGATCATGACCCGCACCTGCAACAGCCCGGTATCGCCGGTCTGGGCGATCTTGTCGCTGGCCGCCTGCAGCGTGATCGCGGCGCCCTCGAAATCGTCCTGCAGGATCAGCTTGTGCTGCGCGACCCGCATCAGGTACTCGACCTCGGCGAACTGCCAGTCGTTCCTGTCACGACCGTATAGTTCGAAGAGCTTTTCGCTGGCCTCGCGCAAGCCCTGCTGTTCGAGCGTCAACGCATCGATTTTCGAATCGAGACCACCGATTTCCGATTTCAACGGCGCCAGGCTCGAATCGACGCGACTGTTGCTGGCCTTGGCGTCGAGCTGCTGGCGCAGATCGCTGATCGTATCCTGGTAATCGCGCGCGGCCTGCTGTTGCAGCCACCAGTAATAGCCGGCGGCCACGGCGAGAACGATGATCAGCAGGAAATTGAACAGGCTGAACCAGGCGCGTCGCGGTTTCGGCGCCATGGCGGCCGTGGATTTCGACGGGGGTTTGGCCGCGGGCTCGACCGTGGACCCGGGCTTGTCGTCAACTTCGACTTTAGACTCCGATCTGGCACCGGCCTCGGCCTTAGACTTGTCGCCGGATTTATCGATGGCTGCGGTTTCGGCCTTGTCATCCGCTGCAGGCCCGAGCTTGGCGTTGGTCTTGTCACCGCCGGCGGATTTGCTGTCGCCACCTGGATCGGATTCCGGTCCGGGTTTGTCGCCCGTGTCATCCGCCGGGTCCGCTGCGGCATCGAACTCGACCGCGTCGGTATTGTCGACGACCTCGACCTCGTCGCCTTTACCCGTATCACTGGATGAATCTTTTTTGCTCATAAATCGATTTATCGCTGATTAGCCCAATCACAAATCGCTTGCCTGATTCCGCTGTCACTCGCGCTGCTGGCGACGATGATGGAGGCATTATGTCCCAGTTTCAGCGCCGATTCACGCATTCTTTCGCTGATCAGGAGCCACGGGATTTGCCGCAGACGCCCGGCAGCCGTGTCATCCACCAGTTCGAAAAGGTTATGCATGCCCTCGTTGCTGGTCAGGATAACGAGGGTCGGAAACGCCGCCGCAACCAGGCGATTGAAGGCGTCGAAATCGCGCCGCGGCAGTTCCCGCCGGTAAACTTCGCAATAGTCGACGGCGGCGCCGCGCGCCGCGAGCTCGTCGCCGAGCAGGTTGCGCCCCTCCTGTCCGCGCAGGATCAGGATACGCTTGCCATCGACCCGCTGCAGGTCATCGGCCTCGAGCAGCGCTTCGCTGTTATAGGGTTCGCTAGCGATCAGGCGCGCGCCCGGATCACCGATATGCCCGGTCAGTGCCTCCCGGGTCGACGGGCCGATAACCCCGAATCGCATTTTCGCGGGCACAGCGGCGGCGTCGATGAAGACAAACGCGCCGTCGACGGCATTGCGGCTGACGAATATCATGACGTCGTATTGCGCCAGGCCCCCCGCGATCCGCCGCAGCGCGGGGTTTGCCTCTGCCGACACGATTTCGATCACCGGAAACGACAGCAGCGTCGCCCCCTCGGCCTCGAGCAGCGCGCTCAGCCGGGCCTGTTGCCGGGCTGGCCGGGTGTTCAGCACGACCATGCCGTCGAGCCTGCCGGGCATCGCTATTCCCGCAGCCTTGCGAGTATCCGGTCGGCGCCCTGTGCCAGCAACTGCTGCGCCAGCCGCACCCCGAGCTGGTGCGCCGCGGCGCTGTCGCCGCGCACCTCGGCGCGCAGTATTTTGCTGCCGTCGGGTTCGCCGACGAGGCCGCGCAGGTGCAGCTGGCCCTGCTCGAGCACCGCGTAGCCCGCGATCGGCACCTGGCAGCCGCCATTCAGGGTCTGGTTGAGGGCACGCTCGGCGGTGACGCGCAGCGTGGTTTCGGCATGCGCGAGCGGCGCGATCAACGCGCGCAGTTCATCGTCGTCGCTGCGGATCTCGATCCCGAGTACGCCCTGGCCGATCGCCGGCAGGCATTCCTCGGGCGGAATCGCGGCGCGGATGCGCGCGCCGAAACCGAGACGCTGCAAACCGGACGCGGCGAGGATTATCGCGTCGAATTCGCCGGCATCGAGCTTGCCCAGGCGAGTGTTGACGTTGCCGCGCAGCCAGTCAACTTTTAGCTCGGGGTAGCGCGCGCGAATCTGCGTCTGCCGGCGCAGGCTCGAGGTGCCGACCAGGCTCCCCGCGGGCATCGCCGCGAGGCTGTCCCAGGTGTTCGACACGAAGGCATCGCGCGGGTCCTCGCGCTCCATGACGAGCGCCAGCACGAGGCCGTCGGGAAACTCGACCGGCACGTCCTTGAGCGAATGCACCGCGAGATCGGCGCGCCCGTCGAGTAGCCCGGCCTCGAGCTCCTTGACGAACAGTCCCTTGCCGCCGACCTTGGCGAGCGGGGCATCGAGCAGCTTGTCGCCGCGGGTTTTCATCGTCAGCAGCGATACGCCGAGCCGCGGGTGCAGCGCCTCGAGGCGCGCCTTGACGTGCTCGGCCTGCCATAGCGCGAGCGGGCTGCCGCGCGTGGCGATACGTAGTTCTGTTCGGGAGCTTGTCATTTACAGGTTCTTGATAATTTTTCGTACGCCCGGCAAATGCCGGCGGCTGACTTCGAGGGTATCTTCTATGTCGCGAAAGGTCACCTGGTGACCATCGTTTTCGGACTGCATGCCGGCAAGCCACGCGAGGCTCACCAGCGCGTTGCGGTGGATGCGGTAAAAGCGGTCGCCGAATTCCTTCTCGAGGCTTTTCAGCGCATCCTCGATCAGGACCTCGCCCTCGGTATGGCGCACGGTGACGTATTTCTGCTCGGCATGGAAGTAATAAATGTTTTCGATCGGCACCAGCACCAGGCTGCCGCGCACGCGCGCGCAGATGTGCTGGCGCGGTTCCAGACCGGACAACACACCGTCGCTGCGGCTGGCCTGGGCGCGCGTAGGCCGTATCGCAGCGTCCATCGCCGCCTGCAGGCGATCCTGTTTGACCGGCTTGAGCAGGTAGTCCACCGCGTGGGTTTCGAAGGCCTCGAGCGCATGATCGGAAAACGCGGTGGTGAAGACGACGGCCGGCGGCTCGTCGAGCCTGGCGATATGGCGCGCCGCCTCGATGCCGTCCATGCCCGGCATACGTATATCGAGCAGCACGATATCTGGCTCCAGGCTTTGCGCCATGCCCAGCGCTTCGAGCCCGTTTACGGCCTCGCCAACCAGCTCGTGCTCTTTCAGTTCACCCACCATGCGTGCGAGTCGATCACGCGCCGGTTTCTCGTCGTCGACTATCAGTATTTTCACACAGCCTCCGTAGTCGGAATGGTTAGTTTCACAGTATAGCGCGAGTCGGACTCGGATAACTCCATCGACGCCGCGCCGCCGTAGGCCAGCGCCAGGCGTTCGCGGATATTGTCGATCGCCATGCGGTTGCCCTTGCGGTGATTCGGTTGCTGATGCGCGGGCAACGGGTTGGAAATTGTGAACACGATACCTTCGTCGGACTCGTCGATCGAGAGTTCGATCGTGCCCCCGCCAGGCAGCGGCTCGACACCGTGATAAATCGCGTTTTCGACCAGCGGCTGCAGTGTCAGCGCCGGCAGGTTCAATTTCGGTTCTCGCGGCGGCAGTCGCCACTTCACCTCGAGACGGTCGCCGAGGCGCAGCGCCTCGAGATCGATATAGCTGCGCGTCAATTCCAGCTCCTGCTGCAGCGAGATGCTCGCCTCCGCCGACAGGCTCGCGCGAAACAGGTCCGACAGGTTTTCGATCGCCTGCTCGGCGAGGTCCGGTTGATCGTGCGTCAGGCTCGCGATGGTGTTCATGCTGTTGAACAGGAAGTGCGGTCGAATGCGCGCCTGCAGGGCCTGCAAACGAGCCTGGGCCTGCACCTTCAGGCGCAGGTCCGATTCGTAATGCAGGTAAAAGTAACGCAGCGCCATGCCGATCAGGATGATCGCTATCGAGAGGTTGCGCGTCAGCGTAAAACCGACGTCGCGCGCGGTCGGGCCAAAGTTCAGCATGCCGCCGAGCCCGAGACTCAGGAAGCTGACCAGCAGCGTCATCATCAGCGTGATGACGATCGCGATTACGGTGGTGCGAACATGATCGCCAAGCCAGCCCTGGCGCGTCACCAGGCACAATAGCGCGGCCGTGGTCAGACCGACCCACAGCATCGCGACCGAGATCAAAGCGATATGCACGAACAGGCTGCCGTCGCCGAAACTGACCAGCGCGAACACGATCGCGATCAACTCGATGACCAGCAACAGGCGTAGGAAAACATCCCCATCGCAAAAATCGGGCAGGTAAGACGTGATATCGGTGCCGGTTATACTTTTTTCCGTATTATCTGGCATAAAGAGTTGATTTGTTTGACGTGCACTGCAAGCATACAACAATAATCGCCATAATGTGTCGACGTATTGCGCGCGCATAGAGAAGCCGAAAGACCTGAAACCGATGAGCAAAAAAGACAGCCG
>JAOTUD010000283.1 GCA_029864065.1 Gammaproteobacteria bacterium
ACTTTACGTCCTAATCTTTTATATCAATGTCTGATTATGGCCGAGGAACGAATACTGCTGCGTCTTCGCTAGCTTCTGCCTTCGAGCAATACGACCATCGTGAACAAGAAAAGCCATGTCGGGTACCTTTATTTTGTTTTTGGTTTTGCCAATAAGGCAAACGGAATCGCAAACGGCCCAAATAAAGCGCCCATTACTCCCCAGAATACAGGCTTGGCTCCTCGGCGCTTTGCAATTTGATGGCATAAAACAACACAAGCAATATTAATTGCTGTTGATGCCATGAGTAGTTCCATTTAAGTATTCGCACAATTTGAGTGCCTGAAAAATTTTGGCGTTTTAATTCGATACACTGCTCTAAATTTAATTTCTATCTGCCCCGTTAATCAGGTTGCGAAAGCCGTACATACACATAACGCTGCGCTCAGCGGCCAAACCGCGAGCGAAGCGAGTGGTTTGGTCCGACTGCATGCGTTTGTTAGGTACGATTGTCTGGTTCATTACTAAAGGATGCCAGGCAAAGGCGCCACTGTTTGATAGTATTCCTGAATTTCTTTTACCATTTGTAGCAGATGATACTGAGGATGAATATGTGGTACATCGGCGTTAGTCACCAGCAGGATTGCATTCCTGGAGGTTAAATCAGCTACCATCACGGCATTAAAAGCGAGACCCCTGCCACCATGCCAGATCAGCAGGTGATCATCATTCGTTTTATTTGTGAACCAACCTAAAGCATAATTCGTGTCGAAACCTATATTTATGTCCCAAGTTTCCATGGGTGGTGGCGAATGTATGGTATTTAATGTGTTTGCAGAAACAAGGCGTTGATGCCCGACAGGATAAACATCAAGATGTGCAAGAACAAACTTGATCCAATCTTCCAGAGAGATGCTCAAATATCCTGCGGGAGCTAGGAACTTCGGGGGCTTGCCCTCCAGTTTTGCAAATGCCTGTTTGGATTTGTCCCAGTAGTGTCCCCAAGGTTGCCTCATGCGTTCAGCGATTGGAGGCGTCCCGTAAGCGGCCGTCGTAATTTCCAATGGTTGAAATAACCGTTCCTGCCGCAGGCTTTCAAAGGATTTTCCCGAAACCCGCTCCAGCATCGCGCCAGCTACGATATAGCCGGCATTCGAGTAATGTACAGTCTTTCCCGGAGGGTATTTTAACGGTCGTTGTACAATTTTTTCTACATACTGTCGTCTCAAGCTCTCGGGTAGTGAGCCCCGTTTGTCGTCGAATCCATAGTCGATTGCCCAGGCACTTTGTCCTTCCCCCAAATTTTTTGGGAACCCAGCACGATGTGACAGCAGTTGACCGATAGTTATGCCTCCGTAATCAGGCAACATTTTCATCCGCGGGAACACATCCTTAATCGTTGTTTCCCAGGTTAGAAGATCTTGATCGACCAATATGCCCGCCAGAGTTGCAGTAAAGGCCTTTGCACAGGACCCGATCAGGAACCGGTCGCTCTTTTTCACCCAGTTATCTGTGCCCTGCAGACGCGTTCCGACTGCTGCGATAGAGCGAGTTTTGCCACCCACGACAATGGCGGAAGCGAGTGCGGGCAGTCTTTCTTTCAAACGTATCTTTTCAAGCGCCTGTGCAAATTTTATATCCCCCGAATCGGGCCCTATGAAAGCCGGCGATACAGGTCCGAGAGGAGACGAACTACATCCAGGAATAATTAATATTGTGGATAAAAATGCCCACAGCCTGGGTTGATAGGCGTTACTGCAAAAACCAGGAATTAGTTTTGCTGAAATACCCTTTGGTTTGATCATTTGATTTTAACCTGCCAATTGCACCTAACAGCGTATATAAGAGGCCAACGGCCTCTTAATAAATATTCGAGGGCGGGCAATTATATCGGCATATTTCATGTTAAACAGGAAGCCGTAACCTTAATTTTCAGATTATAACCCAGTCCAAAACGTTAATGTCTGTTTCTGGCTGAAGAACGAAGCCTGCAATGTCTTTGCGAGTATCTGCTTTCGAGAAATCCGATTCTCGAGGGAAAAATTCCTCTCTGACACCTAATAGTTTGATTGTTTTTTTACTTTACCGCCCCCTCGCCAGTAAGTGATAGTATTTGCGCACGTCAGTTATCTATACGCTCGTGGAAAATGCGCGATTGACAATACGAAGCACGATTTCTGTTTTTTTCATGCTGCTGGCTGGCGTCGGATTCGTATCGAGTTGTGCAACCCTGGTCGAAGAAATCGATGGACCGGTCGTAGAGCAGGAGCTCGCCGCAAACACCAGGCTGGTTACGGTGTCGGGGCGCAAGGGCGCAACGCAGCGATTCCTGGTCATCGCGCCCCACGTAGCGGAACAGATTCGGGCGAGCGTTATCCTGTTTGCGGGCGGTTCGGGCCATCTCGGGCTCGATGATTACGGTACGATTCGCGAATTGTCCGGTAATTTCCTGGTCAAGGCCCGAAATTACTTCGTTCGACAGGGGATGATGGTGGCGATCGTCGACACGCCGTCGGACCGCCGGTCGCTGGATAATTTTCGGGCAAGCCAGGCGCATGCCGCCGATATACGCGCAGTCATCAACTGGTTGCGTAAAACCGCGGACGTGCCGGTGTGGCTGGTGGGAACCAGCCGTGGAACGATTTCCGCTGCCGGCGTTGCCGCCAGGCTTGCCACGGGAGGGCCCGATGGCATTGTGCTCACGTCCACGGTATTCGGCCCCTCGAGGCGAGGCGCCGTCTATGACGCTGACTTAGGCGCAATCAGGATTCCGGTGCTGGTGGTGCATCATAAAAATGACGGTTGCGAGGTCACGCCGTATTACAAGGCTTCCGCATTCATGGATCGTATAGCGGGCGCGCGCAAGATCGAGTTGATCACGATCGAGGGAGGCGTCGGGAACCTCGGGAGTCCCTGTGGTGCACAGTCGCCCCATGGTTTTCTGGGGCTGGAAAGGCAGGTAGTTACCTTGATTACCGACTGGATCAAGGCGAATTGAACTCACCCCGGGGAGCCCTCGCTGGATTGACTACGGCTACCGTTGCAAACCGCTGACTCACGACTGTCATTCGATCTGCCAATAACGGGCAATGCAAAGCTAGCGTTCGGGCGAGCGGGAATAGAGCCGATGCCCCACCTGGTCGAGCGTCGGAATCGATGGATAATCGGTAATCATCAGGCCGCCGTCGACAACCAGCGTCTGGCCGGTAATGAACGACGCCTCGCTCGACGCCAGGAAGGCAACCGCGCTCGCAATTTCCTGCGGTGAACCCATGCGGTTGAGCAGCGACGGCGGCAGGCTCCATTGACCGTCTTCCGAGCCCGAGGCGGCGAGGTCCGCGGCTTCGCCCGTGCCGATCCAGCCCGGGCTGATACAGTTGACGCGTATACCGAGCGGCGCACCCTCGGCGGCGAAGGATCGTGTCAGCGCCTCGACGCCGGACTTGGCGACGCCGTACAATCCCCAGTTGCCGTGAAAGGTCGCGGTCGAAGAGATGTTGACGATGGCGCTGGCGTCGTTCTTGGCCAGGTGGGGCAGCGCGTGTGCGCTCACGAAGAAGGTCGAGTCGAGGTTGGCGCCACGAAAATTCCGCCAGCGAACGCCGGGCGGATCCCTGGGTTCGATACCGCAGTTCTGGCTGCCGCAACCGGCATTGTTGACCACCACGTCGAGCCTGCCGAAGCGCGCGATAACGGCGTCGATCATCTCGACTACGGCCGCCTCCGAGGACAGCTCGGCCTTGAAAAATTCGCCGCTACCGCCGAGTTCCGAAATTTCGGATACCACCCGGGCGCCTCGCTCTTCGTTGCGCGCCACGATAGCGACGCTCGCGCCCTCGTGCACCATCTGCAGCGCGATGCCGCGCCCGATGCCGTAGTTGCCCCCTGTCACGAGCGCTACCCTGTTTTCGAATCGCATGATAATAAGCCTCCGGTTTTGCCGTTAACGGTTTGCGTTTCCCGGTTCAGACCAGCGCTGGTTCATTCCCTCGGCGCCACGGTCATGTGGAAAATCCTGAGGGTTTCGTGCTGCTTCCAGTAGCCGCGGAATCCTTTTTGCAGGAAGAAACTCTCGCCCGGTCGAAACAGTTCGTCGTTGCCGTTTTCGTCGATGATCGAGACGGAACCCGCGACCACGAAAACAATCTCGTTGTAAGGATAATCGTCGACGCGTTCGCAATATGCCTCCGCTTCCCAGACCCCGGCGCGCAGGTCGCAGGGAGCCGAGGTCGTCGTTTCGATAACGCGATGGAATCGCTCCATCGGTGCAACCCCTGCATCGATCTCGCCGACCAGCGTCATCGGTTGCCACGGCGACATGCCGAGCTTCGCATCGAGTCTTACTACCCCAGCTGCCTCGTTCATCGCGGCCCCCCCCGATAATTCCTGGATAAGTGTCAGTCGAGCAGTTTTATACCATTTTCGCGCTCAGAGTACCCGGGATTTGCGCCGATTCGGATTACCGGGGCCGCGGGGTCCGCGGCTGGCGATCCGATGAACAGGGTTGCACCAGCCGACAGAAACAGCGTGGAAATGTCAAAACTGGGCCCTGGCCTTGATGTAGATCTGGTAACTGTCAACCTGGTCGCGCTCGCTGAGCGGAAACGCGATATCGGCGTGCAGAACCTTGGAGTTGGACTGGCGTGTCGATACCACCCGCAACCCGATACCGACGTCGCTGATAAAATTCGGATCGTTTCCCGAGATCCAGGCCGAACCGGTTTCGGCGAACAGGGCCGTGCCCAGTTTGAACAGTTGCAGCGGATACCATTTGAAGTAATCGCGTTTCTCGAAGGAGAGCGTCACTTTTCTATCGCCGTTCTGGTACCTGACGGGGTAGCCTTTGACCCCGGTATCGCCGCCGAGCAGGTACTGATCGACAGGTTCCGAAACCCTTGCCGCCTCGAAAGTGGCGCTTACCAGG
>JAOTUD010000284.1 GCA_029864065.1 Gammaproteobacteria bacterium
CCGAGAAACCGGGGGCGATAACGATGTCGATTACGGTTTGACCTTCGGCTACCAGTATAACTTCGGCAAGGTCGCGATCGTCGACGGCGATGGCGACAACGACGGCGTGCCCGATTCCAGGGACCTTTGCCCTGATACCCCCGCCGGTGACAGGGTCGACAGCAACGGCTGCACCATCGACGGCGACGCGGACAATGACGGCGTGTCCGATTCCAAAGACAAATGCCCGAACACCCCGGCCGGAGCCGGGGTCGATAGCAAGGGTTGTACCGTTGATGGCGACAAGGATAACGACGGCGTTGCGGATTCCCGCGACCAATGCCCGAATACTCCTGCTGGCGTCCTGGTAGACAAGAACGGCTGCCCGGACGACGACGACCGCGATGGTGTCAGGAATCAGCAGGACAAGTGTCCCGGCACCCCGGCCGGCCTCAAGGTCGACCAGTACGGTTGCGGTCCCGCCGCGGACATGGATGGCGTGCCCGACCACCGCGATGCTTGCCCCGAAACCTCTCCGCCAGCGCTGGTCGATAAGCTGGGATGTTTTGTCATGCTCGACGAAATCGTGCGCATAACGCTCGACGTGGAATTCGATTTCGATTCCGCGGCCTCGCGACCGGAGCATGCAATCGAGGTTAAAAAGGTAGCCGACTTCATGATGAAGTACCCGCTCACCAAGGTGACGCTCGAAGGGCATACCGACAGCAAGGGCAGCGATGCCTACAACAAGGTCTTATCGGAACGTCGCGCGGCGACAATCGGCAAGATGCTGGTCGAGCGGTTCAATATCAGCAGCGACCGGGTCAACACCGTGGGGTACGGCGAAGACCGACCGATAGCGCCCAACGATACCGCGCAAAATCGCCAGCGCAATCGGCGCGTCGTGGCCGAGATCGAGGCGGTCGAGCAGGTGAAGCAGCGCCTCTAGGTATTACCCACCAAGCAATGGAGGCCCGGTTACCGAAAGGCGACCGGGCCTTTGCTATCCTGTGCGGGAAATATTCCGCCAACGCGACATTTTTCGCAGAATGACGATATCATGCGTTCCGTTAGCGTCGCGTGTCGTTTGATGATTCGATACGCGCCTACACGCAGCGCTTATTGCCTGTATGCCGCCCATGACAGGTTGGAACCTTATTTCTTTCTAGCCTGAAAAGTCGTCGTGCTATCTGGATCGTGTCGAGGATAATTGAACATGTCATCAAAGCGATACACCATTCTGCCTCCCGCCCTGGGAATTTCCGTTTCATTTATATTATTGCTGTCATCCTGCGGTAACGGTGACGCGCCGAGCGCCACCGGGTTGCTGGAATGGGACCGGCTGGAGCTGACTGCCGAGGCCAACGAGCCGATCCTGGAGCGGGTTGCGCACGAGGGTGAACTGCTGCAGGCGGGCGCCGTGATCCTGCGCCAGGATCCGCGCCGTACGCAGGCGCAACTCGATGAGGCCAACGCGGCCCTGGCGCAGGCGCAGAGCCGGCTCGCGGAACTGAAGCGCGGGCCACGCGAAGAGTTGATCGACGAGGCCCGGGCAAGATTGCAGAGCGCGCAAAGCGAGGAGGATAACGACCGCAGGGAATTCCTGCGCGCACAGTCGCTGGCCGAAAAAAGCCTGATCAGCCTCGAGTCGGTTGACACCGCGCGCACCAGGCTGAAGAAAGCCGTCGCCGACAAGAACGCGGCACTCGCCGCGCTCGAAGCATTGCTGCACGGGACAACCGCCGAAGAACTGAACCAGGCGGAAGCGGCGGTCGCCCAGGCCGAGGCCCGGGTGCAAGCCCTGATCATTACCCTGGATAATCTGATCCTGAAGGCGCCGCGGCCTGGCCGCCTCGACAATTTGCCCTACCAGGCAGGGGAGCGTCCAGCCGCGGGTTCCGTGATCGCGGTGATGCTGATCAACGCGGCGCCATACGCGCGGGTATACGTCCCGGAGCCGTCGCGGGCCCAGGTGCACCAGGGCACGAAGGCGATGGTTTATATCGACGGACTGTCCGATTCCTTCCCGGGGCAGGTACGGATGATCAGCAGCGAAGCCATATTCACGCCTTACTACTCGCTGACGGAACGCGATCGCTCGAGGCTCAGCTATGTCGCGGAGGTCGAGCTGACCGATACCGGCGATGCCCGTTTGCCTTCCGGCATTCCGGTGCGGGTCGAATTCGAGGCCGCGGACTGATATTCGATTCGGCAGATGAATCTCGATTACGCCATCGAATCCACCGGCCTGACGCGTCGCTTCGGTAGCCTGACCGCGGTCGACCACGTCAACCTGGCGATTCCACGCAAACGCATCTTCGGTTTCCTGGGGCCGAACGGGTCCGGCAAGTCGACGACCATTCGCCTGCTCTGCGGTCTGTTGACGCCGTCGGAAGGCAGCGTCGAGGTATTGAATTACCGGATACCGGAACAGGCCGAGGTTCTGAAGCAGAAGATCGGTTACATGACGCAGCGGTTTTCGCTGTACGAAGACCTGACGGTGCGCGTAAATCTCGAGTTTATCGCGCAAATCTATTGCATCGAGAAGGCGCAGCGGCGCGCCCGTATCGAGGAGGCGCTGGCAACCTACCGTCTCGAAGACCTGGTGCAACAGCTGGCAGGCACCCTGAGCGGCGGGCAGCGCCAGCGGCTGTCGCTGGCCGCCGCCACGCTGCACCGCCCCGAACTGCTGCTGCTGGACGAACCCACCAGCGCGGTCGATCCGCAAACGCGCCGCGATTTCTGGGACAGGCTGTTTCACCTGGTGGACGGCGGCACCACGATCCTGGTATCGACACATTACATGGACGAGGCCGAGCGCTGCCATAACCTGGCGATACTCGACCACGGCCGCATCGTCGCCAACGGCGAACCGGAAACGCTGATGCAGGAAATGGATTGCAACGTGGTCGAAGTCGAGTCCGCAACGCCGCGCAAGATCGCGAATGTGCTGCAGCTTGCCGGCAACATCGTCAGCGTCACCCAGCTGGGCGCGCGCCAGCGCGTGCTGGTCGGCAAGCAACAGGGTGACGCGAGTGGCTATGTCCAGCAACTGCTGGATGCCGCCGAACTGCAGGCAGTCTGCCACGGCGCGCCGCCGAGCCTCGAGGACGTGTTCGTCACCGTCACCCGCAATACGCATTTGCCGGGCATATCGTGAAACTGTCGACGACACGCCTGCTCGCGATTCTCGTCAAGGAACTGCAGCAGCTGCGCAGGGACCGCCTGACCTTCGGCATGATCGTCGGCATTCCGCTGCTGCAGATCCTGTTATTCGGTTACGCCATCAATACCGACGTCAGGCACCTGTCCGCGGCGGTGGCGGACCAGGCGGGTACGCAGCTATCGCGCCAGCTGATCGCGGACATGGAGGCGACGCAGGTCATCGAAGTAATCCGCCAGGTCGTCACGGCCGCGGAGCTCAAGGCGCTGCTCGATCGCGGCGAGATTAACATCGGCATCCTGATACCGCCGGACTTCGAGCGGCGTTTGCAGCAACAGGAGCGCCGCGCCGCGCAATTGATGATCGATGGGGGCGATCCTATTATCCTTGCGACCGCTCGCTCGCTGACCAATATGTCGTTTAACCAGCGCAGCGGTTCGAGATCGAACAAGGCTGCCGAAATGTTCGAGGTGCGTAATTATTACAACCCGGAACGGCGCTCGTCGGTGTTCGTGGTGCCGGGACTGATCGGCGTGATCCTGACGATGACGATGGTCCTGTTTACCGCGGTCGCCATCGTCCGGGAACGCGAGCGCGGCAATCTCGAGCTCCTGATCAATACGCCGGTGACGACAGCAGAACTGATGATCGGCAAAATCATTCCCTATATCGTTATCGGCTTAATCCAGGTTTCGCTCATCATGTTGCTGGGCATGCTGCTGTTCCGGGTTCCTGTCAACGGGCAGATACTCGATGTTTACCTGGTGTCGCTGGTATTCATCGCCGCCAACCTTGGCCTCGGCCTGGTCATTTCGACCGTGGCGAAGAACCAGTTCCAGGCGATGCAGTTGACATTTTTCTTCTTTCTGCCGTCGATCCTATTGTCGGGCTTCATGTTTCCGTTCGAGGGCATGCCGAAAGCCGCGCAGTACATTGCCGAATTGTTGCCGCTGACGCATTTCCTGCGCCTGATCCGCGGGATCATGCTGCGCGGCGTCGAGTTGTCGCAAATGGCGAACGATATATATGCCCTGCTTGTCTTTATGCTGTTGACTATCGGCTTTGCCATTTTGCGTTTCAAGAAACGACTCGATTGATGGCGGCGGCAGAGATGATGACAGGGCAGCGCGTCCCGATCGTCCGCGGTCAAACTTTCTGATCCCGTGTTTCGATTCATCCGCAACTGGCTGGACCGCCGCATCATTCGACGTTCGGATATTACACCGGCACAGTGGGAGGCGGCGTTTGCAGCTCTCCCCCTGCTGCAGGGCCTCGACACCGACGAAAAACACCGCTTGCGTGAACTCGCGATCCTGTTCTGTCATCGCAAGAGGCTCGAAGGCGCCCACGGCCTGATCGTCACCCGGCCGATGGCGCTGATCATCGCGCTGCAGGCCTGCCTGCCGGTACTGAACCTGGGACTGGAGGGATACGAGGGCTGGGTTGCGGTGATTGTCTATCCGTCGGGTTTCGCGCCCAGGCATGTCGTCAGGGATGAATATGGCGTGGAGCATTTCGTGCAAGCCGATTTATCCGGCGAGTCCTGGCAGTCCGGTCCCGTGGTGCTGGCCTGGGATGACGTCGAGCAGGCCGGCATCATAGACAGCTACAATCTCGTGATTCACGAGTTCGCGCACAAGCTCGACATGCAAAACGGCGACGCCAACGGCTTTCCACCGTTGCATCCCGGCATGGATGCGGCCACGTGGACCGCGGTGTTCAGCGCCGGCTTCGAGGACTTGCAGCAACGCT
>JAOTUD010000285.1 GCA_029864065.1 Gammaproteobacteria bacterium
GCGCCGTCGTGCTCGAGTTTGCGCTGTTTCCGCAGTGCGAGCGCCTGCGCCAACCGCGCCTCGCGGTCGCGGCTGTCGAATTGCACGATCACGTTGCCGGCACGCACCGCCGCACCCTGCTTCGTTTTCAACGCGATCACCCGGCCTTCTACCTCGGCACGGAAAGTGACCGCGCGTGCCGGCTCGGTTCTGCCGTTGAGCACGACTTCCTCGATGACGCGCCGCTGCACGGGCAAACGCACGCGCACCTTTTGCACCATCGAGCGTGCCGGGGTATCGGCGGCGGTCGATTGCCTGTCGTCGGAAGCGAGATATCCCGACGCCAGCCAGAGCGTCAGCAGCAACAGAATCGCGAGCGCGTAAACAACGGAGCTATGCCTTTCAAGCAAGTTTTTCATTGGAGTCTCGCGGCTGCCGCCCTCCGTCCCGGTCCCCGGGGTATTGACCTGTTCGACAGGCATCGTCGATACCGGCGCGTCGCGAGCCAATGCCGAATTTTCAGGTATAGCTGTTGCTAGGATATCGTGTGATTTTACAGACCCCGAGGCGTACTTCATTGATACCGGTCAACTCGGGCGTGGCCCGATCCGGCATCGCCGGGGCTGACGCCGCTGTAAACAGGGGACAGGCCGCGTTGTAGCGGATCGCGGCTTGAAAACCGGGGCAGACCGCGTACCGAGTCAGGATAAAGCCTGGTCTGTTCCCTGATCGGATTCTTCGGCTAATATTAACCAGCCGTATTTTGCCGGGGTATTTCGACGCTACCCCGTGTGTTGAACCGTGTATCCACGGGACTGACCGCGAATGGAATATTGGCCTGACGGAGACCAAAAATTAAATTTGACTGGATTACGGTACTGTTAATTATTTTGCTGATGGCAACACTGTTGGCCTTCTTTACAGGTGTATTCCCGTACCCTTATGGTTGGATAGTCATAACGGCATTGCTTGCATTCCGGTTGACTGCCAGCAGAAACAAAGAATGATTGCCATCGACCGAGATTATTCCTGAGGGGTAATTCCGGGGACAGTATACTTATTTCAATTCAAAGGCTGGCGTTTGAAAATGAGCTTTGAACGTGGCTGTTCCCTGATTTCCCGTCCAGGTCTCTATTGAGACTCCCTGGTGCTTTCCTGGAGAGCCTTGCCTCCCTTTTCCAGTGTCTCGCCACTCTTCTCGATCAGGGCTTTTCCCGTCTGCTTGAGCTTTTCCTGAACCGTGGGTTCGGTAAAAGGGTTACTGAAAACAGGACGGTCTCTGCCCAGATTGACACCAAACCAAAGACCGAGTAAGAGGCCGAAAACGATACCGCCAATCAATGTCTTGATCTGTTTCATGGTTTAATTCCTCTAACTATTGGGATGGACACCGCCCATTTCACCGAAACACGCATACGTTGTCTAGCGCCGTTATTCCGCCTGGATGATTAGAAATCCGTAATTCCGGAGTAAATATGGGACAGACCACTTTTTTTCGCATGCGGCGAGGGTCCACAGGGATTGCCCTGGAAAAACATGGTTGTCCCCTGATACGTTAGTCTACAAACTCGTGTCGATTGATTTAAGATCCACTGAAATTACCAAAGTCTGAGATCCACGCCATGAACAATGACAACTACACACCGCCGAAAGTCTGGACATGGGACAGTGAAAGCGGCGGAAAATGGGCCGGCATCAACCGCCCGATCGCCGGCCCGACCCATGAGAAGACTCTGCCGGTTGGCGACAAACCTATACAACTGTACTCGCTGGGTACGCCCAACGGCATCAAAATCACGGTTATGCTGGAAGAACTGCGGGCGTTAGGCAAGACGGATGCTGCCTACGATCTGCACACCATCAAAATTGGCGATGGCGAACAATTCGGTTCTGATTTTGTCAAGCTCAACCCGAACTCGAAAATCCCGGTACTGCTCGACCAGTCCAAGTCACCCGCGCAATCCGTGTTCGAATCCTGCGCGATCCTGTTCTACCTGGCGGAGAAGTTTAATGCACTGCTTCCCGGGGACGTGGCCAACCGCACGGAATGCCTTTCCTGGCTGTTCTGGCAGGAGAGCAGCGCGTCCTTCCTTGGCGGTGGCTTCGGCCATTTCTACCGCTACGCACCTTACCCAATGGAATACCCGATCAATCGCTATACCATGGAAACCAAGCGCCAACTGGATGTGCTGGATCGTCACCTGGCCGAGCGTGAATACATGTGCACCAGCGGCTATTCGATCGCCGACATCGCGATCTGGTCCTGGTACGGACGCCTGGCGATGGGCGACGTTTACGACGCAGAGGAGTTTCTGGATACGGCTTCGTATTCACATGTCCTGCGTTGGGCGCGGGCGATCCTTGAAAGGGAAGCTGTACAGCAGGGGTTGGCGGCTGCGCGCTAATTCGCCCCGGCCCTATAAGTTCGGGGGGCAGTATAATTCGGGGGACAGTATACTTAGTTAATAGCGGGCAACTGGTTGCCTGCCATCCTGTACTGGAAACCTGGTCGCAGTTTAGCTAATCGCCAATGAGAAAATTGAATTAAGCATACTGTCCCCCGAATTCTTTGTTCACTGAAAATCGCCACCCGGGCTTCCAGGAGCGGCCAACAGTAGCCGTTCGGATAGGCAGTCAAACAGGCAGAATTCGGCCATAAACCGACATATATAGTTGTTTCTTAACTGAGCTAAAACCGTCCCCTAGACCATCAGGCTAATTGGTCCACATCGCTCCGACGGGGTACTCAGTAAATATGTCTTTCCGCCCCTATGACGCACTGAGAATTTTCGCTGCCGTGGCCCGCAACCGCAGCATTACCACGGCCGCCGTCGAGCTGAATCTTTCCGAGGGATCGGTCAGTTACCAGATCCGCAAGCTCGAGGATGACCTCGGGGATTCATCTGTTCGAGCGCCAACGCCAGCGCGTCAGAATTACCAGCAAAGGCGAAAAGCTATGGCACAGCAATGAGTTGGCGCTGGGTCAGCTCGACCGCGATATTCGCGAGTTGCAGCGCGAAGAACCCGACCGCATCACGATTGGCGCCCTGACTTACTTTATTTCACGCTGACTGTCGTCGCGGCTGATGATCTTCATGGAGACCAACCCGAATATCGCCGTGCGCGTGGAACCGATCATCGGCATCGCCGATCTCGGGCAATCGGATATCGATGTCGCGATCTGCTGGGGCAGCGGCGAATGGAGCGATATCGAGCGCGATCTCCAGTTCAAGTGCCCGGCGCGACCGACCGCAAACGTAGCCGTTGCCGCCAGGGTCCGGGCAATCGGCCTGGAAAGAGCATTGGTCGAAATACCGTTGCTGGCCGACAGTTCCGGCAGCACGGGATGGCGCGAGTGGCATCGTCGCGCCGGACTCGACTATCGACCGATGCACAATCGCCTGGTGATTCCCGATTCGCATGACCGCGTGCAGGCAGTCATCGACGGTCAGGGTATCGCCCTGTGGGATGCACTGCTGCAGAACGAACTGGATTCGGGAGCATTGTGCTACCTCTCGGAAGTAGCGCTGGATGATGCCGGGTATTACCTGGCTTACACGGCACCGGCTGCCGAGCGTAGCGCCGTCGTCGCGACATTTGTCGACTGGATCAGACACCATGTCTGACTTCCCCGTAGCGTCAAACCGACGAGCCGACGCGTAGATCGATTTTCACCGTAGCCCGGTTTGCCGCGCGTCGATGACAGCCAGGTGCCGGACGAATGCAGGGCTTAACGTCCTGCGACCTGTTTACCGATTCTGGTTTCCGGCCTGGTCGAGCAGCCAGGCGTGGAATTTGCGTGCCGGCCCGGACAGGCTTTCCAGGTTTTGATACACGAGGTAATAAGCCTCGGAGCTCTGCACGCCGGGACTGACTTCACAGGGGACGAGCCCGAGCCTGCCGACGAAGTTATCGGTGGTCGGCAAGCGCGCCAGCGCGATGCCGTATCCCGAAGCCGCCAGTGCCAGCGCGACCTGGGTATTTTCCACGAAACACAGTTGCCGTGTCGGTACGGTATCGATGCCACAATCCTGCAGGACCTGGTTCCAGTTGATACGGTGCGTCGAAATCTGGATCAACCGGTGATCGAGAAAATCCATCGGAGTTTCGATCGATGCGGCGACTTCCGGGTGCGCAACCGGGTATATCCGCTCGTCGAACAGGCGATCGCACTGGGCCCAGCTGCGATGCACCGGACCGAACAGGATTTTCAGTTCGGCACCGGGGCGCTGGTAGTCGGGATCCCGGTAGGCGCCGGTCAGGTGAAGTTGTACCCGCGGGTGCAGGCGGTCGAAAGCGGGCAAGCGCGGTGCGAGCCATGCGGTGGTAAAGATCAGGTCGGCCTGCAGGGTCAGCGTATGCTCCTTTTCCTGGCCGAACAGCGATCCCGCGGTTTCCTCGATGGTCATCAGCGATTGCCTGACCGCGGGCAAAAAGGCATGCCCCGCGTCGGTCAGTTCGACCTGGCGTGCCCCGCGTTTGAACAGCGCCTCGCCGAAGTGATTTTCCAGGGCCTTGATCTGCTGGCTCACCGCCGAGGTGCTCATGTTCAAAAGCTCGGCCGCGCGCGCGAAACTTTGCTGGCGAGCGGCGGCTTCAAACACGCGCAGCCAGTTTAACGAAGGAATGCTGCCGCGCATGGTGCTGTCCTCATTCGTTGAAGAAGGTTAAGTTTTACTAAAGTAAAGGATAGTTTAATACAGGTTGTAACTGAACGCTAAACTTGCTTCAATCGCGCAAATTTACGCCTTTGGAACCTGTCATGTCAGTGGATACTGCAGAATCCGGCACCTCCTGGACGCCACGAAACAAGCCTGCGCGACGAGCCTGGCACTACATGCCTGCTTTGCCCCTGAAACAGGCGCCATACTTCGAGCTGCCGTTCAGTCTCGGCGACAGCCTCGGGTACCTGTT
>JAOTUD010000005.1 GCA_029864065.1 Gammaproteobacteria bacterium
GCGCCCTGTTCGGCGCCCGATCTTGCCGCGCGCAGGGTGATCGAGGCCGCGGGCCTGGGGCCAGGTTACCGGGTTCCCGGTTTACCGCACCGTACCGGCCACGGCGTCGGGCTCGACGTGCACGAACACCCCTATATCGTCAAAGGCAACGACTTGCCACTTGCTCCCGGCATGTGCTTTTCGATCGAACCGATGATATGCAGCTACGGCGAGTTTGGCGTGCGGCTCGAGGATCATGCCTATATCGGCGAAGACGGGCCGCGCTGGTTTACCGAGCCTAGCCGATCGATAGATAATCCGCTGAACCTCTAGTCCTTCCCGATATCCCCACGGGATTGTCCCGGCAGGACGTCATCTAACTGTCGGTCTGGAAGCGTAGACGCGACCCGGGCATCTATCCGGCCTTACCAGGCCGGTTGCATGGGTCGAGGTTTACTGCTGCTGCATCTGTTGCAGCATCTGCTGCAGTTTTTCCATCTGCTGCTGCATCTCCTCGGTCATCTGCCCGCCGCCCTGCTGCATCTGCTCCATCATCTGGTTCATGTCCGGCATATTCTTCATCATTTCCTGCATCTGCCCGGCCGCCTGATTCATTTGCTCGTCCATGCTGACGATCGGCATCCCGGCAGGCAGCTGGTAATGGCTGCCGTCGATGTTCTTATCGGTGTCGACCGACAGGACTTCGGATATTACCTTTCCGCCGGCATCGATTATCCGCATCGGCACACCGCTGGAACCCATCGCGTCGGCGAGCTGCAGGTTGGCGCGCTGGCATGGCGGCAGCAGGCCACGCATGCTTCCCGCTACGCCGCCGGCCATCTGCTGCATACCGCGCATCGATTCGAACATGGCCCGTATTTCGCCGTTGCTCATCAACTGGCGCGACGCGTATACCGTGCCGCAGGCTTCGCCGTTTGCGGTGAATTCGTATTTACGCGTCGCGTAACCGGCGATTTTCGGGCCCCCGCCCTTGTCGTCGAGGCTCACGTCGAGCGTCGCATCGGCCCCGCTTACCCTGCCGCTTTCGAGAGACATGCTCATAACCTGCTTGCGCTGCGTGTCGACCATCATGAACTGACTGTTGGCATAGTCGATTATGGCAAAGCCCGGCATCGTCCTGTTTTCGATACGTGCTTTCTGACCGTTGCTGCTAATCGTGCTCACCGCGCCCGTCAAATCCTTAATCCTGAGTTGGGCATCGGCGAGGGCGCTGCCGCAAATTATCAGCGAAACCAGGAGCAAGATAAATATTTTCATTTTCGATCTCCGTGTCGGTGTAGTATCCGGGTTCATGATATTAGCACCAACCGGGCTAACGGATCAGTGCGACGCGACATGGATGGTGGCGCCGACAATGACATCGTGGCTGGTATCGCTGGGCCCGATCTGATCGAGCGTGCGCTCGAGTTCCGCAAACACGAGCTGCGTCATCTGCATCAGTTGCTGTCCGGTATCGATCAGGTAAACCTGCCTGACCGATCGTTTGAACAACGCGCAATCGAGGTTTTCCTCGAGTTTACGTATCTGGTAGCTAACCGCGCCCTGGGTCAGGCAAAGCTCGTCTG
This sequence comes from Gammaproteobacteria bacterium, assembly GCA_029864065.1. Lineage (GTDB taxonomy): Bacteria > Pseudomonadota > Gammaproteobacteria. Next base: position 1,566 of record JAOTUD010000005.1, read on the forward strand.
CCGCCCGGCTGAAACTCAAATGCCTGGCGGCAGATTCGAAGACCTTGACTGCATCGAGCGAGGGTAAGTGGTGCTTCATGGATTAGAGGGTATCGCAGATTTACCTTACGCAGGGCCATAGTTTTTACACCTCCTTGCGCATGTTTCGAATTGTTTTAATCACATTGGGGAACATTAGTATTGTCAATCGATGCAAAACCGGCATGATTAGCCGAACTGTAACCGAGACCAGGCCATGGCCAGTAAGGTCAAATCGCAGGCCCGCGTAGTCGTCATCGGCGGCGGTATCGCCGGATGCTCCACGCTTTATCACCTGACCCGCGAGGGCTGGAGCGACGTCGTGCTGATCGAGCGCGACGAATTGACGTCGGGCTCGACCTGGCACGCCGCGGCGCAAGTCACCCAGTTCGGCGCGAACCAGACCATGGTCGCGCTCAAGCGTCACAGCATCGATCTTTACCGCGAACTGGCGGCGGACCCGGATAATCCGATTTCGTACCACATTACCGGCGGCATGCGCCTCGCGCATACGCCCGCGCAGGTCGACACTTACCGGCACTTCGTCGGCCTGGCCGCCGGCATGGGCGTCGAGATGGAGTTTATCGACGCCGCCGAGGTCGGCAAGCGTCATCCACTGATCAATACCGACGGCTTGCTCGGTGCCTGGTGGGACCCGCTCGACGGCGATATCGATCCCGCCGGGATCACCTTTGCGCTGGCGCGCAAGGCGCGCGAGGCGGGCGCCGAGGTATATCGCTTCAACCCGGTCGAGAGTATCACCCGCAAGGCGAACGGCGAATTCATCGTGCACAGCAGGAACGGTGATATCACCTGCGAGAAAGTCGTCAACGCCAGCGGTTACCGGGTCAACGAGGTCGGCAACATGCTCGGCGTCACCCACCCGGTAACGTCGATGGAGCACATGTATTTTCTGACCGACACCATGCCCGAACTCGAAGCGCTCGATTTCCGCGTGCCGATTATCCGCGACCCGGGCGACGATTTTTACAGCCGCCAGGAAAAGCTCGGCCTGCTGGTCGGCGTTTACGAGCAGGGTTGCAAAACCTTCGGCATGGACGGCATCGACCCGGATTTTACCCAGGCGCTGTGCCCGTCCGATCTGGATCGCTGCCTCGATAACATGGAGCGCATCTTCGAACGCCTGCCGGCGCTTGCCGAGGCCGGCATTCATACCGTCATCAACGGGCCGATCACCTATACCATCGATGGCGCACCGCTGATCGGGCCGATTCCTGGAGTCAGAAACGCCTATTGCGCCATCGGGCTGCGCGCCGGTATCGGCGAATCCGGAGGCCACGGCAAACTGCTGGCCGAAATCATCGTGCACGGCGAGTGCGAATGGGACGCCTGGTTTCTCGATCCGCGCCGCTTCACCCGGTATGCCAACACCGAGCACACCTGCCTGAAAGCGATCGAGGATTACCGGAACGAGTTTCACTACCACATGCCGCACGAGCACCGGCCCGCCTCGAGGCTGGCGCGCACCACGCCGCTGTACCCGGTGCTCGACCGGATGCAGGCCGAGTGGGGCGTCGTCAACGGCTGGGAGCGCGCGCTGTTCTTCAAGCCCGACCCCGATTTTATCGACGAGCACAGCTATCGCTTCACCCCGACAATGGCCGTCGTCGCGCGCGAGGTCGCGCAGCTGCAGCAGCATGTCGCCATCATGGAAGTGTCGGGGTTCAACCGCTACCAGATCAGCGGCGCCGGGGTCGAGGCTTTCCTCGATCGCATGATTTGCGGTCGCCTGCCGACCGAGACCGGCAAGGTCGGCCTGTGCTACCTGCTCACCGAAAAGGGCAACCTGCAGAGCGAGGCGACGCTGGTCAAGCTCGCAGCCGAGCGCTACTGGTGGGGATCGGCGGCCGCCGCCGAATGGCACGACCGCGACTGGCTCGACCGCTTCAGGCCGGACACGGTGACGCTTACCGAGCTGGCTTCTTCGTATACCATCCTCGTGGTCGCCGGGCCGCGGTCGCGCGAACTGTTGCAGTCGGTTTCGCCGCGCGGCGACTGGTCAAAGGCGGCTTTCCCGTGGCTGCGCGCAAGGCCGATGTTCATCGGCCATGCCGAGGTGCTCGCGATGTCGGTCAGCTTCTCCGGCGAACTGGCCTGGGAGCTGCACGTGCCGAACGAACAGCTTTACCTGGTATGGCAGATACTGAACGAGGCCGGCCGACAATTCGACCTCGGTTACTTCGGCCTTTACGCAACCGAGAGCATGCGCCTCGAGAAGGGCTACCTGCACTGGAAGGCCGATATCATCTACGAACACAATCCTTTCGAGGCCGGGCTGGAGCGTTTCGTCAGGCTCGACAAGGATGATTTCATCGGCAAGCAGGCGCTGCTCGAGCAGGTCGAGCGCGGTCCGCGCAAGCGGCTGGTGTCGATGACCATCGATTGCGACATCGCGCCGGCGCACGGGGGCGACCCGGTGTTCTGCGGCGAACGGCAGGTCGGCTCGGTGACGTCGGCGGGATTCGGCCATCGCGTCGGCAGGAATATCGCCTATGCCTACGTCGAGCCCGATTGCGCCGCAAGCGGAACCGTTTTGAGCGTCGGCATCATCGGCGAGCGCTACCCGGCAAGCGTCGTCGACCCGGTGTTGTACGATCCCGACAACGCGTTGCTACGCGCATGAGCGAAAATCGGCGACGCCGCAAGGGAATCAGCAGCCGCGACGCGATGCTGGCCCGGCGCAGCAAACCGCCTGCGCTAAACCCGGCGCCCGCCGGCCCGGTCGGCGGCCAGTACCGCCCGCTGACCGACCCGCAGCTGCAACAAATCCACGACACCTCGCTGCGCATGCTGGCCGAGCTCGGCATGGGCGATGCGCCGCAGGCGCTGACCGACCAGGCCATCAATTGCGGCGCCACGATCAACGAACTCGGGCGGCTGTGTTTTCCGCGCAGCATGGTCGAAGACATTATCGCCGGCGCCTGCAAGTCGTTCGTATTCCATGGGCGCGACGATAAACATACCTTCGAAGTCGGCGGCGATCGCGTCTATTTCGGCACCGGCGGCGCTGCGGTACTAACCCTCGATCTCGACCGCCACCTTTATCGCCCATCGACACTGGTCGACCTGGCCGACTTCACCCGCGTCGTCGACACGCTGCCGAATATCGCCTGGTTCACGCGTTGCTGTGTCGCCACCGACGTGCCCGACATTTTCGAGCTCGACGTCAATACCGTTTATTGCCTGATGCGCGGCACGCAAAAACCGGTGGGCACCAGTTTCACGCTGGGCACGCACGTCGACCCGATCGTCGACATGTTCGACTGGATCGCCGGGGGTGAAGGCAGGTTTGCCGAGAAACCTTTTTGCAAGGCGCATATCAGCCCGATCATTTCGCCGATGCGCTACGGCGCGGACGCTTTCGAAGTCGCGCTCGCCTGCATCCGGCGCGGCATGCCGATCAACGCGATCGTCGCGGCCATGTCCGGCGCGACGTCGCCGGCGACCATAGACGGCATGCTCGCGGCCTCGCACGCCGAGACGCTGGCCGCGCTGGTCATGGTCAATATCTTTGCACCCGGCTACCCGATGATCTTTTCCAACTGGCCCTTCGTAATCGATTTGCGCACCGGCGCCTTCTGCGGCGGCGGCGGCGAAATTTCGATCCTGAACGCAGGCGCCGCGCAGCTCGCCAACCGTCTCGGCCTGCCGTCGGGGGTCGCTTCGAGCATGTCGGACGCGAAGGCGGTCGATGCGCAGATGGGCATGGAAAAAGCCCTGTCCTCGCTCGCCTGCGGATTGTCCGGCGCCAACATGGTCTACGAGTCCGCGGGCATGATGGCGAGCCTGCTCGGCGTGTCGTTCGAGGCCTTCCTGCTCGACAACGAAATGCTGTCCCTGGTTTACCGGATGATCCGCGGCATCGAGGTCAGCGAAGAAACCCTCGCCTTCGATGCGATGAAGCATGTCATCACCGGCGAGGGCCACTTCATCGGCGAAATCCAGACCATGGAAGCGATGGAGCGGGATTATTTTTATCCGAAGCTCGGCGACCGGCTCGAGCCAACCGCCTGGGCCGAGGCAGGCGCGCAGGATGCCTGGCAGCGCGCCAACGCCGAGGTGCGAAAGATTCTCGCGCGGCACGAACCGAACTATATCGATGCCGCGGTCGATGCGAAAATACGCGAAAAATTTAATATCCGTCTGCCCTGAAGTAACGACAGCCATTCCCGCGAAAGCGGGAATCTAATGGCACTGGCATCGCGGAAAATCCTGCACGGGGCTGGCAGCATCGGTTACTGCAAGATCCCGGATAACTCCTGCGGGGTTTCCGGGATGACATTCAGGAAACGGTTTACGCCGGTTAGTTTCCCGTTTCCCGCTTCATCTGTAATAACGGCGGAAACAGTTCGAATTCGCGCAGGCTCTCGGCGAGAATCGCGGTAAAACTGTTTTTCAGTCGCTCCTCGGCAAACACGTTTTGAATGTCGATGACGTCGAAATACAGGTGCTCTTCGTACTTGGGATTCCACAGTATCAACGGGCATTCCTGCTTGGAATAGATCGCGGTACCCATGCCCTTGTGAATCGAGCGCACCTCGATTTCGCCGGTGTCTTCGTTCTCGTTGAGGTAGAGACAGGAGTTGATTTCCACCGTGATTAGCTTTTCGATGGCCGCACGCGGGTGTACCTCGCCGATGACATGCACCATGCGGGTCACGTCGGCATCCGGCTCGACCAGGTTGAACGGCCCCTGGATATCGTCGCGCGCGAAGCTGTACATCCCGTCCTTGTATACTATCTTGCCGACGGTCAGCACGTTGCCCATGATATTGGCCGCGTAATACTTGGAAATATCGTGGAATATATGCTCCATCCGTATCAATACCCGCTCATTGCTGGCGTATCATCGCCATAGTTAATGTATGAAGTCAGCCCTGAGTATAGAAGAACAACGCAACGACAACCAAAATACATCCCGCCCGGCGCCGCAGTTAAGCGATTGATTGCGCGAAATCGCGTCAGTTGCTAGATTCATTGCCTGCTAAACCGGAGCATATCATGTCAGACCGAAAAACCAGGTTTTGCCTGTCGCGCGCCGCGGACGCGCATTTCGAACCGATGCACGGCTATCGCGACTGGCTCAAGATTCGCGACCTCGGCTTGAGCGACGCCACAGACGGCAAGTACGACGCATGGGTGACGCGCGCCAACGATCTCGGCGGCAGTACCGGGCGCCACTACCACAACTACGATTTCCAGATCATGTATGTCACGCGCGGCTGGGTGAAAATGTACTACGAGGGCGAGGGTGAGTTCGTGTTGAACGCCGGTGATTTTGTTTACCATCCGCCCGGGCACGTCCACGATTTCATGGAATACTCCGAAGATATCGAAATCTTCGAGCTGGCCTCTCCCGCGGATCACAGCGCGATCGATGTCTGATTATTTCAGCGCCGGGATCGACGCCACCGATCCGCTGATCGGCGACGCGCTGGCGCGCGAGCTGCATCGCCAGCAGTCGCAGATCGAACTGATCGCGTCGGAAAATATCGTCAGCCGGGCGGTGCTAGATGCGCTCGGCCACCCGATGACCAACAAGACGCTGGAGGGCTACCCGGGTCATCGATTTCACGGCGGCGGTGAATTCGTGGACCGGGTCGAGCAGGCCGCGATCGACCGCGCGAAACAACTCTTTGCCTGCGACTACGTCAACGCGCAGCCGCATTCTGGCAGCCAGGCCAACCAGGCGGTCTTTTTCGCAACGCTCAACCCGGGTGACAGGATACTGAGCCTCAACCTCGCCGCGGGGGGACACCTGAGCCACGGCGCCAGCCCGAATCAGTCGGGGCGCTGGTTCGAAGCGCGGCACTACGGCGTCGATCGCGATACCGGCCTGATCGATTACGACGAGATCGCGCGCATCGCCGACGAGTTTCGCCCCGCGCTGTTGATCGCCGGCGGCTCGGCCTATCCCCGTGCCATCGATTTCGAGCGTATGCGCCGCATTGCCGATGCGAGCGGCGCGCTGCTGCTGGTCGACATGGCGCATATTGCCGGACTGGTCGCGGGTGGCGTCCACGCCTCGCCGCTGCCGCACGCCGATATCGTTACCTGCACGACGACCAAGACCCTGCGCGGACCGCGCGGCGGCCTGATACTTGCAAAAGATTCGGCCTGGGCGGAAAAGCTGCAGCCGGCCATTTTCCCGGGTATCCAGGGCAGCCTGCATAGCCAGATCATCGCCGCCAAGGCGGTGTGCCTGGGCGAGGCGTTGCGTGAAGACTTCAGGCTTTATGCCAGGCAGGTAGTCGCCAACGCGCGCGTACTGGCGCGGGTGCTGGCCGACCATGGCGTCGCCCTGGTCAGCGGCGGCACCGATACGCACATGGTATTGCTCGACTTTACCACGCTCGGCATAACCGGGCAGCAGGCTCAGGACAGCCTGGCGCGGGTCAATATCACGTCGAACAGGAACCCGGTTCCTTTCGATTCGAGCAAGCCGTCGGAATGGGTCGGATTGCGTCTCGGCGTTGCGGCGGCAACTACCCGCGGCCTCGGGGTAGCAGAATTCGAATTACTGGGCGAGATTATCGCGCACGCGGTGCGCGACTGCGCCGACGAAGCCGAAAACAGGGTCGCGCAAAACCGGGACCGGGTGCTGGCCCTGTGCGAGCAATTCCCGATTTACGGTTAAGACCAGTTCCCGTTCCTCGAAAACTGGGATTTCAGGAACTCCATCTGGTCAGTGAGGATATTCTTGTTCGCCAGGTAAAAGAATTCGTGGCGGTTGGGCACGAAAGGCACCGCGAGCAATTGCATGCCCGCCTCTTCCGGGGTCTGGTTGGCCTTGCGATGATTGCAGCGTTTGCAGGCGGTGACGACGTTGGTCCAGCTGTCGGTACCGTTTCGTGATACCGGCAGGATGTGATCGCGCGAAAGGTTGTCGGCGCCGAACTCCCCGCCGCAATACATGCACAGGTACTGGTCGCGGCGAAACAGGTAACCGTTGACCAGCGGCGGCACGAAGTCGCTGAGCTTGATGCTGCCGTCGCTGGCCAGGATGCTCGGCAACGCCAGCACCGACTGTTTGCCGAGACGATTGATGCCGCCGCGTATTTCGAAGGCATTCTCGCCTAGCGCCCAGACCACCTGCTCCTTGACTACCAGCGTCGCAGCCTCCTCGCGCGTGATCCAGTTGATCGGCGTACCCGCCTTGTTTAATCTCAGTATCTTCGCGTTCCTCATGACTTTATTATGCCTTACTTTTCCACCGCGTAAACCTTTGCTTAGTATAGCGTCAAATAACCGATTGCGGATAGCGGGAGTACGCCACAGCCAGCTTAAAATTCGATGACAGAAATACCCGCCAGGCGCCCCCGGGACGACGTAGCAATTGATGCCGAAAGCGGGACGACGGCCCGATTGACCGCCCGGGGTCGCGGTGCTAACGTTTCGTTCACCTCGCAGCCAAAGGGCCGAACACCATGCACGCGTTTTTTTGTTCGCAGAAGCAGGCCCGGATAATCAAACCTCGTCCTGTGAAACGCTGGTCACAAGTACCGTTCAGTGGGTGTATCGAAGGCGCGGGCGTGGTGCTGAAGCGCGACGTCGGCGTCGACAATTCGGCCACCCGCAGGGAACACAGGCGATGACGAGTTACCGCTTCGCGCTTTACGATGCCTTCAGCGCAGACGCCTTCGGCGGCAGCCAGGCGGCCGTTATTGAAAACGCCCTCACGATCGACACGGAACGTCGCCGCAAGATCGCGCGTGAAATCGGTATGCCGGCGACGGCCTTCATCGACGACATCGGTGACGGCCGGGTCCAGGCGCAGTTCATGTCGACGGTGATGGAACTGCCGATGTGCGGGCATGGCACCATTTGCCTGTTCACGCACCTGCTCGAGTCGGGCCTGTTAGACCTGGACGAATACGAATCACGCGACCTCGACCTGCGCCTGCCGATGACCTCGGCGACCGTCGAGTTGAGCCGGCGCGACGACGGGCGTTACCGCGTGATGCTCGATATCAGGCCGCCGTCCTTTGTCGCGCCGCCGCCGCACATCGGCAAACTGCTGACCCTGCTCGGCCTCGACGCGGGCGCGCTCGACGACGCATTGCCTGCAGAAACCGCGCGCGGCGATTTCATCCACCTCGTGGTGCCGCTTGCCGGTCTCGCCGCGATGCGCGCGATAAAGCCCGACTTCAACGGCATGGTCGACTTCTGCAACGAGAATGGCATCGAGACGATCGCGGTGTTCTGCCGCGAGGTCGATAATCCGGACAACACAATCCACGTACGCGACTTCTGCCCGGCAGTCGGCGTCAGCGAATCGGCCGCGGCCGGCACCACCAATGCCGCCCTGACCAGCTACCTGTTGCGCCATGGCCTGGTGCCCACCGACGCCGAACAGATCAAGCTCTGCGCCGAACAGGGGCTCGAACTCGGGCGCCCGAGTCAAATACAATCGGTCGTCGGTCTCGTCGACGGCGGGATTGCCCGCCTGCAGGTCGGGGGCGTAGCGACGAAAATCTTCGCTGGACAGGTTTTTTTATAGGGAGGGCCGATGTCGGAAAATCTCGAAAAACTGTACCGGGAAGCGCTGGTCTGGGACGCGCACGCCGGCGTGTTTCCAGGCCCCGAAGTCGATCTGAACCTGCTCGACGAGTGGCGGCAACAGGGGGTCAGCTATCTCAGCATCAATGTCGGCTTCGACGTCATGGCCTGGCAGGAGACGATGGCCACGCTCGCCGCCTACCGGCGCTGGGTGCTCGATCACGGCGATCGTTTCGTGCTGGTCGGAAACGTCGACGATATCGACCGCGCCCGCGTGGCCGGCAAGTTCGCGCTGTCCTTCGATATCGAGGGCATGAACGCGCTCAACGACGACATCAACATGGTGAGCGTTTACCACGCGCTCGGCGTGCGGCAGATGCTGTTCGCCTACAACCTGAACAACGCCGCGGCCGGCGGTTGCCACGACGAGGATACCGGGCTGACCGACTTCGGCCGCGCGGTGCTGCGGGAAATGAACCGCGTCGGCATGATCGTCGACTGTTCGCATGCCGCTTACCGCACCACGATGGACCTGATGAACGAATCGAGCAAGCCGGTCGTCTTTTCGCATTCGAACCCGGTCGCGGTGTGGAATCACCAACGCAATATCTGCGACGACCAGATCCGGGCCTGCGCCGCTAACGGTGGCGTCATCGGGCTTAACGGCATGGGCATTTTTCTCGGCGACAACGACATCGGCATCGACACCATGCTCCAACACGTGCGTTACGTCAGCGAGCTGGTCGGCAGCGCACACATCGGCTTCGGTTTCGACTATTCCCCCGACATCGACGTCGATATCGGCGTCATCCTGCGCAGCCGTCCCGATTACTGGCCCGCCGGTCAGCAATACGATACCCGGGACATAAAGCACGCCGGGCCGGCGCAGCTTCCGTCACTGGTCGAAGCGCTCGCAGGGTCCGGTTTCGACGATGAGGATATTCGCGGTTTCCTCGGCGAAAACTTCCGTCGCGTCGCGACCAGCGTCTGGCAGGGCAGTTGAGACCGGTTGCATTTTTATTGTGGGCCAGATCAAAAACCTTTCAACGCGATCGGCGGCCGGTAACCGACAGTTTTCGATCTGACCAAAAATTATGGCGCTGTTGCCTTACATTTGCCTGCAGTAGCCGCCGCAGCTGGGAAATTTCGGCATGAACTACATCGCCCACAGGTCTTTCTGGCCTGATGTCAAGATCGTGGTCAAGACCATCCCCACCGTCTAGCTGAAAATGGCGCCGAACAGGCTTTCGAAACCACGCGCAGCTTTAACCGCGGCTTTTTCGGCTCGATAAAAAATCCAGGCATGGTTTCTCGAGCGGAGACCCGGGTATTTATGGTAGAAAGCGTTTGCGGCAAAGAGCCAGATGGAGGAGGTGCGCAGTGCCTCGAACAACTCGGCTCCGGCACCGCATCATGCAAGAAAGGTTTAGCTATCCAAGACCGTCAGCTTTCTTGCGGATATTCTCGACTGCGGCGTTTGCCTCGACCTGGTCAAACTCCAACAGGATTCGATTTATATCGATGATGATTTCGGCGTTTCCGTGCGTCGACTGGTCACGTATAGAGTAACTGACAAGAACGTATTCCCCCACGGCCTGAACGGCGGCGACATTTCGGCCCGGCCCGGGCTCCGCCAGCACGTTAATCTGGGGTTTCCTGACGCCCAGGTCGGACAGCCAGGGATGTTCGTCGAAGTAGTTCCTGACAAGCTTGCTGACACGCAGCGTCAATAGTTCTGGCGAACTGGTTTGCCCCGTGTCCCACTGTTGTAAAAAGCTTCTGCCTTCGGTTTCGACATGGCTTATTGCCTGGGAGACATCCACTCTTCCGCAGGAATACAATTCTTTAAGCCTGTCTTGCAAAGTGTTTTCGATTTCGCTACGGATGTAACCTGACAAGGTTTCGTAGTAAATTGCACGGTATGGCAAGCCCTGATCAATGGCGAGTTTCAGTCTTTCGGCTCTGGAATCGAGCTCTTTGATAAGCTTGTTGGCATGCTTGAGGGCCAGCTTCGTATTTGCGACCTCTTGCTCCCGCCTCATCGACCTGACTATCTTGTAATACTCTTGCGCCAGGGAAATATACTTTTGCTGTAAGCGAGTCGCAGATTCACGAAACTTACTCCCCAGCGGGGGCTTTGCGATATTCGTAAAATATGACGCGGCACAATGTGCGATACATTTCTTGATTTGCTCTTCTGATAATTTCGCGTTGGCGCATACTTGAACCGACCCGGGGTGATATTTCCTCACCTCTAACTTGTGAGGCGTCCAGTCCGAGTTGCCCTCGTAGCACACACCGAAAATGCTCCCCAGTGACTTCACCTTGGCGAGATCGATTAGTTCAAAGGGCTCCTCGATCGAAATTTCTTCAGCGTCTAAACCGGCGCTCTTGACACACTTCTCGATGCAAGGCTTGATCATCGAGGACCATTCCAGGAAAACAATCGAGCTTTTTTCGGTCAGGGTGACGATGCCAGCTTCAATAGCCTTTGGATCGATTTCGGCGTCTAACAAGTCATCAACCTTAGCCTCGATGCAGGCAAAAAGTTCGGTATGGTCCGTGCCCAGCAGCTTTTCGGCAATATTCAACTCACGCGTCATTTTCTCATTGCAGATGTTTCTGGCGTATTCGACCAGTAAAGTCTCTTTTGAATCGCTATTTTCCGCCTCCGCCACAATCGACTCGTCATAATTGAGCGTGAACATGAACTCATCGCATAGCCCATTGACGATAAAATACTGCTGCAGCGGAGAAATCTCGGAATTTGCGGGGTCGAGCGTCAGTTCGATATTGAAGTAGGTCGAGTTAGTGGCAAGGTCATGCTGATATTCAAGTAGCGTTGCATCGGAAATATTCACGCTTGCCCTTACGTTCACATCGCGCAGTTTAGGCACGATCTTCTTGCCGTTTGACGATTTGGATAATGTCAAAAACCGACGTATGGTCATGGTGAAACTAGCGCTCCCTCCCGTATTTCATTTCTTGTAAAACTGCCTTCGAGCGATCTCGGGGCCGGGATCGACCGGACCGCATCAAATTCATCCTATAGCCATTGGCCCGATAGATCAAATGGATTGACGACAGCCTTGAGGTCAAGGGTGCACCGCAACCTGTCGGCCGGATAGCTTCAGGATTTACAATTTTTCGCGTCATTTGCCCGTGCGCCGTGATAACAGTATTCAACAACGCATTATACTGATTCTAAAACCAGACAGGCGCCATTTTTCAACGCTCGCTTTCAGATTCCGATCCGCAGAGTAATGAATCGCGATAGCCGGGTGATACGGTAACCCCGTCGTCTGGAAGCGGCAAGCCTCTGCTAAACGCTCCGCGTTACCTGCGGATGCTACCGTTTCTACCGGATTTCGCAGCCGCCCGCACATTGCTCGGCAACCCGTCGCAGCATCAACCAGCCGTGGCCTAAATCCCGGGGCGGTCGCCCGTCGGCGCCTCGCAGGGCGGCTGACACGGCCAGTCTTTCAGTTCCTGATCAGATCAAAAATCCCGCCGTACGATTGGTCCGGTAACCAACAGTTTTCGATCTGACCAGTATTTAATGGGCTATTGGCCGGATTTTGCCTGCAGCAGTTGCCGCAGCTCGGAAACTTCTGAGCGCAGCGCGGCGAGCTCGCGATGCAGATCGGCTTCGATATGATCGCGTGCATCGTTCAACGCTACGCGTCGCTCCTCGTTTTCTTCCTCGGTGAAACTGTGCATCGCGTTGACGATAATCGCGATAAACAGGTTCAGCATCGTGAAGGTCGCGATCAGGATGAAGATGATGAAGAAGATCCACGCGTTCGGATGCACTTCCATCACCGGCCGCACGATGCCCATCGACCAGCTTTCCAGGGTCATGATCTGGAACAACGAGTAAAGCGATTCGCCGATACTGCCGAACCATTGCGGGAAACTTGCGCCAAACAGCTTGGTCGCGATCACCGCGAACACGTAGTAAATCAGCAACAACACCAGCGCGATCGAACTCAGCCCCGGAATCGAACCCAGCAGCGCACCGACCACGCGACGCATCGACGGCACCAGGGTCAACAGGCGCAGCACGCGCAGTATGCGCAGCGCGCGCAACACGGCCAGCGGTCCGCTCGCCGGTATCAGCGCGATGCCAACCACGATGAAATCGAAGATGCTCCACGGATCGCGGAAAAAAGCGAGCCGATGCACGAAAATGCGCAGCACGATCTCGACGACGAAGATGCCGAGGATGACCTGGTCCACCACGACCAGCAGCACCCCGTAGCTTTGCATCGCAGCCGGCACGGTCTCGAGCCCGAGGATGACGGCATTGATCATAATCAACGCCATTATTGCCTGTTGCACCCGCGGCCGCTCTATCCAGCGCCGTGTCACATCCCGTAGCACCCGCGGCCTGGTCTCGTTTATCAGGGTCATCGGTTTCTTCTGATTGCTTTTTGAACCTCTTAGGTAATGCCTCGGCCAGGGATTTCAACGGATCCCGAAACCCCCCGAACCGCTCGAGGGTCCGATCTCACACCGAATATATAAACCAGATCCCCGGTTTACTTTCGTTTTTAAGCTTCGTTTAAGACGCTATCGATATGCTCTCACCTGTTTATTCTTTAGCTCGAACAATGATGATGGACAGCGTTAAACGCAAGACAACGATCAGAGCCTGGGATCCACTGATCCGGGTATTTCACTGGAGCCTGGTGTTTTTCTTCCTGGTGGCCTTCGTCACCGAGGACGACTGGCTCGATCTGCATGTACAGGCCGGGTACGCGATTACCCTGCTGCTCGGATTCCGCCTGCTGTGGGGTCTGATCGGCACCCACCAGGCGCAATTCCGATCGTTCGTCAAGCCGCCGCGCGCGGTGCTTGCCTACCTCAGATCGATGCTGAGCCTGAGACCTGCGCATTATCTCGGACATAACCCGGTCGCGGCGGTCATGGTACTGGCATTGCTGCTCAGCCTGTCCGTGACCTGCTTTACCGGCCTGGTCACGATCGCGAGCGAGGGTCAGGGGCCGCTGGCGGCAACTTTTTTCGCCAGCTGGCGCGGTGAGTGGATGGAGGAATTGCATGAATTTTTCGCCAACTTCACGCTGCTGCTGGTGTTCGGTCACGTCCTGGGGGTCGTAATCAGCAGTCTGCTCGAGCGCGAGAACCTGGTCAGGGCGATGATTACCGGTCGTAAAAAGCAGCGTGCACGCTGGGAAGACGCCGGGCAGCAGGAGTTGAATCGTGAACAGGTTTGAAAAGGCGAGATACCTGATAGCGGGAGTTTTGCTGGTCTGCGCGATCAATAGCGGTAGCGCCGGGAACAGCGTCGATCATCTTCGGGTATATCGGCAGCAAGGCATCTCCGAAACCGATCAAAATCACGGTCGTCAACTATGGAATTCCGTCGTTAACGGGCGTAGCTGCACCAGTTGCCACGGGCGCAGCCCGGGCGAAGTCGGCAAACACGCCAAAACCGGAAAACCGATTCAGCCGATGGCGCTGTCGGTTAATCCGGGGCGCTACCAGGACGGCAACAAGATCGAAAAGTGGTTTTTCAGAAATTGCAAATGGACCCTTGGCCGGCAGTGCAGCCTGCAGGAAAAGGCCGATCTTTTAACCTGGTTATCCAGCCAGTAAATCGAGGAAATACGATGCAAGTGAATATACGCATGATAACGGGAACTGCTTTACTTGGTACGATCGTGGCGTTCAGCCTGTACGGAGTCGGCAGGAATCTGGCGTCGGCCAGTAACGATGGGTTCGAAAGCGAGTCCTATTACGATGATCACGAAAATGACGATGCTCGCAAATATCGCTCATCGCCAGCACAGGACCCGATTTACGTCGAGGAGTGCGGCAGTTGCCACATGGCCTATCCGGGTGAATTGCTACCGGCCGGCAGCTGGCGCAAAATAATGGCCGGCCTCGACGGCCATTTCGGCGAAAATGCGGAGCTCGATCCCGACACTCGTCAGTCGGTCGAAGACTACCTGGTCCGCGTCAGCAAGGCCGGCGGATATCGTAAGCTGCAGCGCAATCTGGGTAGGCAGGCGCCACTGCGCATTACCGAACTGCCCTATTTCGTCCACGAGCACGACGAAATTCCTCGGCGCTTGATCGAGGGCAATGACAGGGTAGGCTCGCTCAGCCAATGTAACGCCTGCCACCAGGGCGCGGAAAAGGGTTATTTCGATGAAGACGATGTTGTTATTGCTGGCTTTGGCCGCTGGGACGACTAACGCGACGGTCCATGCAGGCAATAACCTGGGCCAGGACGAGATTCGCGCACTGGTGCAACAGGGAAAGATTCTCTCGCTCGAGGCGATCCTGAGGCTTTACCCGGAAAAGGTCCACGGCAAACTGCTCGATCTCGGGGTCGAGCACGAGCATGGCAATATCATCTACGAGCTCGAGTTTCTGCAGCGCGACGGCCACGTGGTCGAGTTCGAAATCGACGCTGCCGATGGCAGTCTGATCAAACAGGAAATCGAAAATTGAAACTGCTGCTGGCCGAGGATGACCCTGCGCTGGTCGAGTACCTGCGGCCCCGGCTGAAGCGGGCGGGATATGCCGTCGAATGGGCAGACAACGGGGTGGACGCGGAATTTATCGCACAGGAAGAAAGCTTCGACGTAATCGTTCTCGACCTGGGCCTGCCGCAGCGACCGGGCCTCGAAGTACTAAGAAACTGGCGCGCCGGGAAGCTGCAAACGCCGGTACTGATCCTGACCGCGCGCGACTCCTGGCAGGAACGGGTGGATGGCCTGAAAGCCGGCGCCGACGATTACGTCGGTAAACCATTTCAGTTCGAAGAACTGGCGGCTCGCCTCGAGGCACTTTTGCGCCGTCGTTTCGGTCATGCCGACAATCGACTGGAACATGGCAGTATTATCCTCGACCAGGACGAGCAGACGGTAACCACGCCGAAGGGTGACAAGCTGCAGCTCACCGCGATCGAGTTCAGGTTGCTGCGCTACCTGATGCTGCACCCGGACAAGATCGTCTCGAAAACCGAACTGAGCGAACACGTCTACGAGGAAGAGCAGATCAAGGACAGCAACGTGATCGAGGTTTATATCAACCGCCTGCGAGTGGCGCTGGGCAAGTCATCGATCAGGACTTTTCGCGGCCAGGGTTATCGTCTTGACGACTCGCAAGATTAACCGGCAAACGATGTACTCGCTGAAAAACAGGCTCACCCGAAATCTGATCGTCAACCTGGTCATCGTGATGACGGCACTACTGGTCATCATGTATTTTTCGATGCAGCAATTATTACAGGGATACGCATTGACGCGGCTGCAGCATGACGCCGAAAGCCTGATCAGCGTGATCGAACGGGACCAGGATCAGCGCTGGAGGGTCGATCCCACGCGTATGTCTACGGTTTACGATCGCGTCAAATCGGGGCATTACTACCAGGTGAACTTCGACAACCAGGAAATCAGGTCACGCTCACTTTTCGACGAGCATTTTCCGTTGCCGGAGGAAGCTGTGCAGGAACCCGGGCACTACCTAACCGCGGGGCCGTGGCAGCAAACCTGGCTCGTCTGGCGGCAGCAGATTACCAAAAACGACGCGCCGATTCGGGTCTGGGTCGCGGAGGATATCGGGCCGATGGGCCAGCGCTTGCTGCGATACACCGGCTACGCAATCCTGCTGGTCCTCGCCGCGACAGTCCTGCTGATATTGCTGCAGCAGCGCACGCTGCGTCATTCGTTCGAGATATTCGAATGGCTGCGCCAGAATCTCGCCACGATCAGGCACCACGAGACCGAAAAAGCGGGCGTTCAGGTGCCGCGCGAGATCATGCCGCTGGTGGATGAAATCGAGAAACTGGTGAATCAGCTGCGCAATCGAATAAGCCGCACTCGGCATGCTATCGGCAACCTCGCGCACGAACTGAAAAGGCCGTTACAGTTACTCTCCCAGCAACAGGAGCAGGCAAGCAGCGAGGATCCGGTTAACGCGCTTGCCGAAATAAGGAATATCGTCGAGCGTGAGTTACGACGCGCCAGAATTTCAGGTTCGCAATCCGGCAGCGTCCATTTCGATATTGCCGACGAACTTCCTTTCCTGGTCGATGTCCTGGCCAGGATATACCCGCAGATCGAAATAGAAATAGAAATAGAAAACGAAACCGATCTCCCCCCCTCGAGCCTGGACCGTGACGATATGCTCGAGTTGATCGGCAACCTGCTCGACAATGCCTGCAAGTTCGCCCGTCGCAAAGCCCGCTTTGTCGTTCGAAAAACCGAACGGGTATTCGAAATGACTATCGAAGACGATGGCGCGGGCGTCCGACCCGAGCAAATGGAACGGCTGCAGCAGCGAGGTGCACGGCTCGATGAATCGAATCGGGGCCATGGTCTGGGTCTCGGCATCTGCGCTGAAATCGTGGAGGGTTACCAGGGCAGTATCGCGTTTGCGGAATCCGCGGCTGGCGGCTTGAGCGTAACGGTCAGGATTCCGATAAATGAGTAGTCGAGGGCCCGGCCGGAGCACGCCTTTACCCGCGGGCCTGATGGATCGACAGATCTCCGAATGCTCGGGTCATCGCCCGGATCTTTGTTTAATCAGGGAGTTATGTTATGGAAAATATGTCTTTTTGCGGACGGCAACGGGTATATCGATATGCCGTTATTCTGATTTTCCTGGGCCTCCCCGTATTGCTCACCGCCTGTGTCGTTGGTCCTGGACATTACGGACCGCCCACACACTACCATTATTATCCGTATTACCAGGATTATTACTTTTACCCTTCTGCTCGCGTCTATTTTCATTTCACGACAGGAACCTATTATTATCTCGACCGCACCATCTGGGTAAAAACCAGAATCCTGCCTGCGCACATCCGAATCGATGCCAGCCACCGGGTAAGAGTACGGGTCGATTCCGACAGGCCTTACCTGAAATTCAGGGAACATTCCAGCGTCTACAGGTTAAGACCAAATTACCGGGTTGACGCCGAGCGAGACAGGAAGGAGCGCGAGGCCAACCAACAGTGGTTTGAGAACTTTCAGCGAAAGCCGCCATCAGGCAGGAAAAAACAGGGTATCGATTGGCCCTGATTTTCGCCTGCTACTTTCTGAATTAGCGGCTCTTCGTTCCCGCGTCTTCGCGATGCATCATGCTGCGCGACATCGACATCAGGCGCGCACGCCAGGGCGTGGCAGCAGGGCTCCCCGCAACCGCTGCGAGCCAGGCAGCGAGAATTTGAAAATATAGTGAACGAACAGGGCCATGAGGCCAATAATCGCGGTGGCAAGCAGCCAGGGCCTGGTCCAGTCATAGTCGATTTTGTAACCCATCCAGGTGGATAATTCTCGATAACGTAATATTCCGCCCGGCAGGCTGATGCGGTCCCCGGGATTCATTTCATAGCGCCGATCGTCGATACGCACGACAATTCGATGTTGTCGCGGGACCTGGAATTCGAATGGCCGATCTTCCGGCAATACATTCTCGTCGATTTTCAGCATCGTCCACAGCCGGTGATCACTCCCCGGGACCTGCCATTCGAGGGCTTGCCGATACT
>JAOTUD010000286.1 GCA_029864065.1 Gammaproteobacteria bacterium
TTGACGCCGTGCCGGTGCCGGTAACGCTGAAAATCCGCACCGGCTGGGCGCGCGGCAGGCGTAATGCGCTCGAGATCGCGCGCATCGCCGAGGACTGCGGCATCCAGGCGCTGACCATCCATGGCCGCACCCGGGAAGATCGTTTTCAGGGGGCTGCCGAGTACCAAACCATCCGCCGGGTAAAACAAATGGTCCGCATACCGGTGATAGCCAATGGCGACATCGATTCCGCAAAAAAGGCAAAAATGGTCATGGACTTCACGGCTGCTGATGCTATTATGGTTGGCCGTATTGCGCAGCAGCGACCGTGGATTTTTCGCCAGATTGAACACTATCTGAGCACCGGAGAAGAACAGGAAGAACCCTCGGTCGAACAAAAACAAACCTGGCTTGTCAGCCATCTAAAAAGTCTATATGCGTTTTACGGAGAGCATCAGGGGGTGCGGATTGCGCGTAAGCACATCAACTGGCAACTTTGCCATAACGACAATTTTTTTGTCGTCAAGCCGGCGCTAATGCAGGCACAAACGGTTGCGCAACAGCTGCAGACGATAGAGGCTTACTTCGACAATCGCTACCTGAAGAGCTATGACAGGGCATCCTTAAGAGTGCCCGCGGCGCAACCCGGTTAGTGAGTGTGGTAAAAAAGAAAAATACAAGTTTGTTGCAGCAGTCTGTAGAGCAAGCTATTCGCAAGTACCTGAAAGATCTTGACGGAGAATTACCCTGCAACCTGTTCGATACGGTCATTTCCGAGATCGAACAACCCATGCTGAAAACGGTACTGCGACACTGCGACAACAATCAGTCGAAAACCGCGTCCTGCCTCGGGATTAACCGCGGTACGCTACGCAAGAAACTTAAGCAATACCATATCGAACATTAATAACGACCGCTTTTCGATCGGATATAATAGCGCCTTTCTCATCACCGAAACGGATTCCATATGCCCCAAGCTATTCGCCGCGCGCTGATCAGCGTTTCAGATAAAAGCGGCATCGTCGAACTGGCTCAGAAACTCAACGACAGGGGTGTCGAGCTGCTGTCTACCGGCGGCACCGCGAAGTTGCTGGCCGAACGGGGTATCCCGGTCACCGAGATATCCGACTACACCGGCTTCCCGGAGATGATGGCGGGACGCGTGAAAACGCTGCATCCCAGGGTCCATGGCGGCATCCTGGGCCGGCGCGGCATCGACGACGAGGTCATGCAACAGCACGACATCGCGCCTATCGATCTCGTCATTATCAATCTTTACCCATTCCAGCAAACCGTCGCGAATCCGGATTGCAGTCTCGAGGACGCGATCGAGAACATCGATATCGGCGGGCCCGCGATGGTGCGCGCAGCGGCCAAGAATCATGCCGATGTCACTGTCGTCGTCGATCCATCCGACTACGCTTTTTTACTGCAGCAAATCGAGGTCGATGGCGCAACCAGCGACGCGACCCGGTTTTCGCTGGCGATCAAGGCTTACGAGCACACGGCGCAATACGACGGTGCCATCGCCAACTACTTCGGACGGCTGGTACAGGACAACGGGGACCAGGCTTTCCCGCGCACCCTGAACCTGCAATACCGGCACGCACAGACGATGCGCTACGGCGAGAATCCGCACCAGGCGGCGGCATTTTATACCGCCGACGGAAACCGGGAAGCCAGCGTTGCCACCGCCAGGCAACTTCAGGGCAAGACGCTGTCGTTCAACAATATCGCCGATACCGACGCCGCGCTGGAATGCGTCAAGCAGTTCGAGTCGCCCTGCTGCGTAATCGTCAAGCATCCCAATCCCTGCGGCGTCGCGCTGGCAGACAATATTCGAGATGCCTATCAACGCGCGTTCAGCACCGATCCCGAATCCGCGTTCGGCGGCATTATTGCATTCAACCGCCCGCTCGACGCAGACACCGCCAGGGCCATCGTCGAGCAGCAATTCGTCGAAGTGATTATCGCGCCGGAGGTCGACGACGAGGCTTCCGCCGTGGTCGCAGCCAAGGAGAACCTGCGCCTGTTGCGCTGCGGCAAGTGGAACCACTTCGAAACCCGACTCGACTACAAGCACGTCAACGGTGGACTGCTGGTTCAGGATGCCGACCAGGCGCTCTACAAGCAGCTCGACGTGGTCAGCGAAGTCAAACCCGACGAGCGGCAGATGCGGGACATGGTATTCGCCTGGCAGGTAGCGAAATTCGTCAAGTCGAACGCGATTGTATACGCGCGGGACAGCATGACGATCGGCGTCGGCGCCGGACAGATGTCGCGTATCAACAGCGCGCGCATCGCCGCGATCAAGGCCGAGCACGCCGGGCTCGAGGTAGCGGGATCGGTCATGGCTTCGGACGCATTCTTCCCGTTTCGCGATGGCATCGATGCCGCCCACGAGGTGGGTATCCGCGCGGTGATCCAGCCCGGGGGATCGATGCGCGACGACGAAGTGATTGCAGCGGCCAACGAACACGAGATGGCTATGGTATTCACCGGGATGCGGCATTTTAGACATTAGCGGCGATGAGATGACTCGATGAAGCTGTTAATCGTTGGCGGCGGCGGCAGGGAACACGCGCTGGCATGGAAAGCGGCGCAGTCCAGTATGGTGGACCTGGTTTACGTTGCTCCTGGAAACGCCGGCACCGAGCTTGAGCCAGGCATTGCAAACCTGGCAATCGATGCCGGGGATATCGACGCCCTGCTCGGGTTTGCCCGGGTCAATAAAATAGGGCTGACTATCGTCGGCCCCGAAGCGCCGCTGGTGGCCGGTATCGTCGACCGCTTCGAGGCGGCCGGCCTGAAAATTTTCGGGCCCAGCGCCGCTGCCGCCCGGCTCGAGGGTTCCAAGACCTTTACCAAGGACTTTCTCGCCCGCCACCAGATCCCGAGCGCCGCCTACCAGAGCTTTACCGGCGTCGACGCGGCCTGTGATTACGTCGCCAGGCAGGGCACACCCATCGTGATCAAGGCCGACGGTCTCGCCGCCGGCAAGGGCGTCATCATTGCGCAAAGCCACGCCGAAGCGGAGCAGGCCATTAAAGATATGCTGGCCGGAAACCGCTTCGGCGAAGCGGGCCATCGCGTCGTCGTCGAGGAATTCCTCGACGGCGAAGAAGCCAGCTATATCTGTATCGTCGACGGCGAACAGGTACTGCCGATGGCCAGTTCTCAGGATCACAAGGCGCGCGATAACGGCGATCTCGGGCCCAACACCGGCGGTATGGGCGCCTATTCCCCGGCGCCCGTACTCAGCGACGCGATCGAAGCACAGGTGCTGCGGGACATCATCCAGCCCACGGTAACAGGCATGAATGCCGAAGGTAATCGCTACCGCGGCTTTTTATATGCGGGGTTGATGATTGGCGCGGACGGGATAGCCCGCGTACTGGAATACAACTGCCGCTTCGGCGATCCCGAAACCCAGCCCATCATGATGCGGCTGCGCTCCGACCTGGTCGAACTTTGTCTGAACGCCTGCGATGGAGAACTCGACGGGAAATCCGCCCAATGGGACGATCGCGCCAGCCTCGGTGTCGTAATGGCAGCCAGGGGCTACCCTGACGGCTACGCCAGGGGCGAATCGATCGAGAATATACCGCCGGAATCGGCAGCCGGCAAAGTCTTCCATGCCGGTACCCGACTGGACGCCAGGGGTCGTATTCTGTCGAACGGTGGGCGCGTCCTGTGCGTCGTCGGTCTCGGCGACGACATCGCATCCGCGCAGCGGCAAGCTTACGAAATCCTCGCAAAAATCCACTGGGAATCGGCTTATTTCCGTACCGATATCGGCTTCAAGGCCCTCTGATTACGGCCCCGCCGTGGCAGGTTCGTGAAGTGATTTATTAACTTGGTCGTGTAAGGCTTTGAACACCAACAAAAAAAATCACGTCCCTGTGAAATCGACACAACCACTACATATTGTATGTGTAAATATTTAATATAACAAGATATTGTGCTTTATTAATTACTGACTATACTACGCGGAACCAGACGAGGGATAACCGATAATGAAATGCCCCAACTGCCGTTCCCAGATGTTCATAGCCGATGAAACCGCCAATTCCCGCAGCCACGTTACCTTTTATCGCTGCAGCGTATGCGTCAGCGAGTACGTGTCGTCGGAACCCATCCTCGAAGTCATCGGCTACCCGTCGCGCGATTATCCGGATAGCCGGGACTCCGATAATAATCGTTACCTGATGGTCTGAACCTTATCGCCGCGCGCACCCAGGGACGGGTTACGCCAGATCTATCTCAAGGAGACTTCAATGCACAGGCAACACCGAAAAGACTCGAAAGCAGCGCTGCGCCCTCGCCTTCTCGAAAGGCTGGTTTACCTGCCCGGGGCCGCGGTGCTGGCATACGGGTTGTGGCTGTCGCTGATCACCTGAGTCGATTACACCGCCTGGAATTTCAGGCTCACCCGTAATCCGCCCGAATCCGCCCTGGAAAATGCCAGTTCGATGTTGTAGGACTGCACGATATCGGCAACCACCGCAAGCCCTATTCCCTGACCTTCGGTGGCCTCGTCCAGTCGCGTTCCGCGATTCAGAATCTGCTCGATTTCGTTATCTGCCAGGCCGTCGCCGTCGTCGTCGATAACCAGCGAAGTCGTTTTATCGTCGAGCGTCCTGCCGGCGATGTTAACCCGACGCCTGCCGTACTTGAACGCGTTGTCGAGTAGATTACCGACGACCTCGAGGCAATCCCCTTCATCCATGCGCAGCAGCATTTGCGGCGGCAGTTCGCGCACCACCGTGACCGCTTTTTCCTGATAAACCTTTTCCAGCGCCGAAACCAGTTTGTCGATTACTGCCACCAGGTCGACGGGCCTGGTAATCCGGATGTCGGAGACGCTGGTCGCCTTTTGCAGCTGGTAGGACACAATCT
>JAOTUD010000287.1 GCA_029864065.1 Gammaproteobacteria bacterium
TCAAATATGAGCGTAGCGTCGTCATCGTTGATATCTCCATCTATATCCTGGTATAGCGCGAAAGGCATGATTCTCAGGTTCGAAATACGCAGACTCAGACCCAGCAACAAGCTGCTTTCCGCCCAGTCGATATCGGTGCGGATATCGGTTCCATTCTCGTTGCCGCTGTTGTAACGAAAGCTCAGCTGTCCGTGCAGCGACAGGCTGTCGGTAATGTGCGCGGGCTGCCGCAGGTAGACGCCGATATATTGGCCGCTGAATTTCTTGGTGTCTGCCGCGGTATCCGCGACCAACCTGAGGTCGAGGTAACCGATGGTTGCGCCGACACGCAACTCGGAAGTGGTTTTTTCTTCGATCTGAAAATTTATCGTGGTGATCTGTGCCTCGCGCCTGTCGCCGGCGAATACCCAGTCGGCATCGTAATTGCCGATTTCCATCGAGACACCGGTCCAGAAAGCGTTTGCGAGGCCCGAGTAGAGACATAGCGGAAGCAGAAAGCTAAACCGCACCGCTGACATGCTGCAATCCCTGTAATATGTTCTGCCTGCGCTGCCGCGCCCGGGGCGCGACCTGACAGCTCTGGTTATCGATGAAATGCCTTGCTGCCTGTAGCATCGGTTCGGCGGGGTCGCCCAGCGCGAAACCGACATCGTCGCTGGCAGCGCAATCGGCCGCTATGCCGTTGAAGTAATTGCCCTGGCCGGCCGCGTTGAAACTGGCGAAGTTCACCGCCACCAGGGTCAGGTCGCAAAATTCGACCGGATTCATGCCAACCGGTTTGCCGCAACTGCTGCCGCCGACCGTGGTAATCCGGCTGAAATAGGGCTGCAGCGCGGACACCACCTGCTCGCTGGCGGAACAGGTCGATTCGCTGGTCACGACGGTAAGCTCGTCGAGTCCGAGCGAGTTGGTCAGCGGCCTGAAGTAATAACGGAAATTGTTGGACTGCAGTTTATCGTTGTAGCGCAATTCGACATAGGTTTCGCTGTTGGCAAGGCTGGTAGTCTTGATATAGCTGGCCAGGTCGCGCGCCACGCTGATGCTGCCGCCCCCGTTATAGCGCAGGTCGAGAATCAGATGATTGACGTTGTCTGCCTTGAACTGCATGAACACGGGATCGAGTTCCGCCAGCGAAGTGTTCAGAAAACTGTTGAACACCAGGTAACCAATCCGGTTGACGCCGCTGATTATCACCTCGCTGTGTAAAACGGTGTTGATGGTCACCGT
Organism: Gammaproteobacteria bacterium; assembly: GCA_029864065.1. GTDB lineage: Bacteria > Pseudomonadota > Gammaproteobacteria. Next base: position 1,228 of record JAOTUD010000287.1, read on the forward strand.
GTTGTTGACCATCTGCAGCGTCTCGACCAGGCCCGACTTGCGCCGCAGTTCTATCGCCAGTGGAATCCCGGGCTCGGTCGGACCGAAAATCGTGGTCCAGCCGTCGGTGGCGATGATGCTGGCTACGCTCTGGCCGTTGACGCTCAGGATTTCATCGCCTCTTTCCATGCCCGCGGCCGCCGCCGGCGACTGCGCATAGACAAAGCGCACCCAGGCGCTGGCGGCATTTTCGACGAAGTACGAAAATCCGTAGCCGATATAGGTGCCATTATTGAACAGGTTGTCGAACGCCGCTTGCGAGGTGATATAGGAGAAACGATCGAGCGTACTGTAACGCAGATAATCCAGGGTCTCCTGGGGAGATGCGAATCTACCGTAGTCGATATCGTTCGGCACCTGCTGGTACCAGTAATATCGATCCAGCAGGTCCTGGTGCACAAAGCGGTTTTGGTCGACCGTATCGCAGGCTCTGCCGCCACCGCCATCGCTGCAGCCAGTCAGCAGCGCAACCAGGCACAGGATCGCGGCGACGCGGCCGGCTTTAGGCCTGATCTCCTTCGAAGCTGGCATGATCTCCGTGGCGTTAGCGATGTTCAGAGTCAGATTATAGAACACCGAGCCGCTGCAATTGAGAACTGTCGCTGATTCTCTCGCACTCGGCCAGTATCCAGGTTTTCACTTCCGCGATAATTTGCTCGGGCGATTTGCCCTGCGGATCAATCGGTCGGCCGATGACGACACGAATGGTGCCGGGCCACTTGATCCAGCTGTGCCGCGGCCAGTATTCGCCGGCATTATGCGCAATCGGCAGCACCGAGTACCCGGTCTGATGCGACACTATCGCGCCGCCGAGCTTGAACGGCTTCGACTGCCCGGGCGGCACGCGCGTGCCCTCCGGAAACAGCATCAGGATCCGTCCCTTGTCCATGTGTTGGCGGCTTTCCTTTACCAGCTGGTTGATCGCCTTGCGCCCGGTGCCGCGGTTCAGCGCAATCGCGTCGAGGGCCCATAGCGCCCAGCCAAAAAACGGAATCCAGGTCAGTTCGCGTTTCACCGCCCACACCATGGGCCGGAAAAATCGCTGTATCGCGATCGTTTCCCAGGTCGAGCTATGCTTGCTCATGACGATGAATCCGTGTTCCGGGATATGTTCCAGCCCCTCGACCTGGTAGCGCAGCCCACAGAAAAGGCGCAGGCAAAACAGGCTGTAGTTAATCCAGAAATGCACCACCAGCATGCGTATGCCCAGCGGCGTGAAGAAGATCAACGACGCGATGCTGGCCAGCACCAGCACCATCGGCAAAAAACTGATCCAGAACAGGGTTGAGCGTATTCCCAACCAAAACCTGTAAAGCGGGCTGACCAATCGATTCGCGCTACTTGCGGCGCAGGGTTTCGCGAACAAAATGAGCCAGATCGTCGTAGACCGGCACGTCCAGCGCTTCCGGAAAGTGCTGCATGACGTACTCCCCTTTGCCGGTGCGCACCAGCACCGGTTTCGCGTTGGCCATCTTTGCCGCCTGGATATCGCTGATGTTGTCCCCGACCAGCGGGGTTTGCGCTAAATCGATGCCGAATTCCCTGGCGATCTGAAACAGCAGGCCCGGTTTGGGTTTGCGGCATATACAATTTGCCTCGGGCCCGTGCGGGCAGTAGAAAATGCCGTCGACGCTGGCCCCCCGGGTGGCGAGCATGCGCTGCATCTTTTCGTGCATTGCCTGCAGTTCTTCCTCGGTGTAGAGCCCGCGCGCGATGCCCGAGTGATTACTCGCGATGGTCACCAGGTAGCCGGCTTTTTTAAGCCGGTTGATCGCTTCGATGCTGCCCGGAATCGGATCCCAGCCGTCAACGGTCGTCACGTCGTCGTCCGCCACGTGATTGATAACGCCGTCTCGGTCAAGGATTACCATTTTTTCCATTCGCAGCCCCTCTTGTGAAGCCTGTCCCTCAGGATTGAATCCGCGAAAAATCAGCGACTAGTCTGAAACTTTGCAACAGTTGATCGAGCAGTGCAAGCCGGTTGTTTTTCAAAGCGTCGTCGTCAACCATGACCATTACCTCGTCAAAGAACAGATCGACCGCCGGACGCAGTTCGGCGAGGCGCTCCAGTCCCTGCAGGTATTGACCCTGCGCGAACTGCTGCACGACCTCGGTCCTGAGCGCCTGCAGTTGCTCGAACAACTGCCGCTCGGCGTTTTCCCGCAACAATCCTTCGTCAACGGTATCGCCCTGCCGGGCCTGTTTTTTGAGGATATTGCCGATGCGCTTATTCGCCGCGGCCAACGCGGCCGCGGCTTCATGGCTTTGAAATTCGTGCAGGGCGCGGATGCGCAAATCACAATCGTAGAGCACGCCCGGGCGGTCGTGTGCAACCGCGTCGACAATATCGTAGCCGATCCCCTGCTCCTGGTAATAGCCGCGCAATCGATCGAATATGTAATCGATGACTTCGCCGATGACTTCTTGCGCCGCCAGGTTTTTGAAATACCCGTCGGCTGCGGTCAGGCACAGGTCATGCAGATCGAGCTTGAGCCGGTTTTCGACGATGATGCGCAGCACCCCGAGCGCGGCCCGGCGCAACGCAAAGGGATCCTTGTCGCCGCCCGGCTTTTCGCCGATCGCGAATATCCCGACCAGGCTGTCGAGCCGGTCGGCCAGCGCCACCGCCTGGGCCAATACGCCCTGTGGCAGCTGGTCGCCGGCGTGGCGCGGCCAGTAGTGCTGTTCGATAGCATCGCAAACCGACTGCTCTTCTTGCTGGTATTGCGCGTAATAGCGCCCCATTATCCCCTGCAGGCGCGGAAATTCCCCGACCATGTCGCTCATCAGGTCAGCCTTGCACAAGTCCGCCGCGCGGCGCACCAGGTCCTGGTCGGCGCCGAAATGACTGGCGATGTACTTGGCGAGCCGGATGATGCGCCCGGTCCTGTCGCCCAGGCTGCCAAGCTTTTCCTGGAACACGACCGTGTCGAGTCGGATTCGCATCAGATCGAGACCCTGCTTCTGATCCTGGGCGACGAAGAACTCGGCATCGGCAAAGCGTGGCCGGATGACGCGTTCGTTGCCGCTGGCGACAACCTCGGGTTTGCGGCTGTCGATATTGGAGATCGCGATGAAATGCGGCAGCAGCTCGCCGCCTTCGTCGAACAGCGCGAAGTATTTCTGGTTCTCCTGCATCGTCGTGACCAGCACCTCTACCGGCAGACTCAGGAACTCGGCGTCGAACTCACCGCATACCGCAACCGGGTACTCTACCAGCGCGGTAACCTCGTCCAGCAGCGCTGGCTCGATATGGGCCCGGCCGCCAAGGCGCGCTGCCTCGTGTTCGACCAGGCTGCGAATCGTGTCACGTCGGTGCTCGAAGCTCGCGATCACGAGACCGCGGGATCGCAGTATTTCCTCGTATTCCCCGGCGACCGGTATTTCCAGGCCCAGCGGCGCGTGGAAGCGGTGCCCGAAACTGTGATTGCCGGAACGCAGTCCGAAGGCCTCGATATCGACGACTTCGCTGTCGATCATCGCCAGCAGCCATTTTACCGGGCGCACGAATTCATCGCTGCAATCACCCCAGCGCATGCGTTTCGGAATCGGCAATTCGCCGAGCGCGCCGACTACCAGCTTCGGCAGCAGTTCCTGC
>JAOTUD010000006.1 GCA_029864065.1 Gammaproteobacteria bacterium
TGGTTGATCGCCATTTCCCACGGCAGCTGGGGTTTGCGCTGCTCGAAATAGTCGTCCCATTTGTCGATGGTGTCATCGAGCTTCCTCTGGAACTGGGTGAGGGTATACCCGATTATTACTCCCCTGTAATCTTCGGTGATATAGGCCATCGCCCCCAGCAGCCGCGCCGTTTTTTCCCATAACGCGCAGGCAGTTTCGTCTTTCGCCGTTACGCAATACCGGCGGTAAGTCTTGTATGTAGTCACGGCCGTGTTGCCGATATCAATAGTCCTCTCGATATCCGGGTAACCCGTCCCTTCCGGCTCCTTTAAATTAAATGTCAGCGCCTTAAAATTGACTGCGTCGGCATGCGACTGCAGGTTCATCGTCTTGGTAATTTGGATGAAATCGGGATCAAATGAACCTTTGCCTATGACCGACAGAAACACTCTCACCGCGGCCTGGTAAGCGCTGGTTGCGGCGACGGGATCATCGCCAACGTCGACGCGAGCAAGTTCGGGATATTCGCTCAGGGTCGTTCTGGCGCAGTTGGACTCCCGGACGGTTTGGATCCAGGCTTTGAAATCTTCAAACTCGAGACTGTCCAGCCTGGATTCACAGATTTCCCCGGCTTTGACCGGGGATACGAACAACAGCAAAAGCGAAACGATGCCGATCAATACTTTAATACTGTTCATCACTCATCCCCTTTGTCGGCGATCGCTTTCAACGCGGCGGTCAAATCTTCCAGCTTTGCATCGGCGTCGGATTGTACCGCTTCGATTTTTTTCCAGAATTCGGCAATTTCGCTGATCGATTCGATTTCGTCGAAGTCGATCGCATCGATGCTGGCCTTGAGCTTGTCCACCTTTTTGCCGAATACGCCCTTGTCGTGTTTCTTGTATTGCGCGGAGCGATCCGGCGGATAGCTGTAATCGTCGATTAGCAGGTTGAACAACGGGCAGTGCAGCCGCGGGTCCGACAGGTAGTGCGTCATGCCGTGCACGTTGACCGCGTGCACGCCGCTCAACTCCACATCGAAGAAAAACTCGTCCGGCCAGTTCTGCTCGGGCAGCCAGCGTGCCAGGTCGTCGATTTTGAACGCCTTGACCAGCGCGATCGGGTCGAACTTGTGATGCACGTTGTACATGAGTTCCATCATGCCGCTGGGCGCGGGTCGCACCGCGGTTTGTCGGCTGGTCGGATCGATGCCGGTTTTCAGCAGCCGGCTGGTGTTTGCCAGTTGATAAAACGCGGAGAAGGTGAACGGCATTTTCGACAGGTTGTTGTAGCGTGCATCCTCGAAACCGCCGTGCCACATCTTGTGCAGCGTATCGTGGGTCACCGCCGTGCCCAGCGAATGCGCCATCAGCACGATCTTGCGCGAATTCAGATTACCGCCGTTGTTGAACTCCTGCAGGATCTGGGTCATTTGCCGGGCGACTTCCAACTGAACCCGCACCCCCAGCGTGCTCATGTAGAGCACGACGTCGAGCCAGTGCGTAGCGTAGAAATTATCGTCGTTTACCTTGACCGCTTTTTCCAGGAAGCTCTTGGTGCGCGTGAAATGGACGCGTCCCTCGAGCGCATTGACCGCCTGCTTCCAGTTGTCGGCGGCGCGCCGGCGCCAGTCGTTGAAGACCTTGTTGTAGGCGATGGCGCGGACGTCTACCTTATCCTCTATATTCGAACCGAGCTTGTCGCTCAGGACTTGCCTGACCTCGGCTTCGACGCCTTCCCGGGTGTCCTCGCCCATGCCATGCACCACGACGAGCATGTTTTTAGAGTTTTGATTGGTTGGCATTTGTGTGTCCTTTTGTTTTGGTTAGAATTGGATTGTTGCAGGCAAGACCAGGGCCGCTTGATGAGTAAAAGTTCGAGTTACCAGGTTCATCGGACAGTTTGCGGCCGCAACCTTCGGCAAGACTGCGGCATCACGCGCTTCCGCAACGCCGCGGCCATCGGGCGTCGCTTGTCGAAAGCATATGATATATCAGTGGCTGTCACGAAAGTTAATCCTCTAATTTTTCAGTTATCGGACTTATTGCTGCAACTTCTACCCGGACACATAACAGAAACCATGCCGGCTTTCAAATCGGAACCCCGGATTCGACCTTACCGCGACGGTGCAGAAACGGCGTTGCGCATCAATGCATCCCGGATCAGGTGCTTCTGGATCTTGCCCACCGAAGTTTTCGGCAGGGATTCCTCGAATACGATGCGTTGCGGGGCCCTGAAGCTGGCGAGCTTGCCTGAGCAAAATCCAATCAGTTCGGCTTCGCTGACCTCGCGTCCTCGATGCAATACGACCACCGCGACGATCGCCTCGTCGCGCAGCGCGTCCGGCAGGCCGATAACGGCGCATTCGAACACCGCCGGGTGCTGCAACACGACGTTTTCGACCTCGCCCGCGGAGACATTCTCACCGGAACGCTTGATCATGTCTTTGTTGCGATCGACGAAACGGAAATATCCGTCGTCGTCGCGGATCGCGCTGTCGCCGGTATAAAGCCAGCCGTCGCGAATCGTGTCGCGGGTCGCCTGCGGATTCCTGAAATAACCCGACATGATGGTTTCACCGGGGATCCCTTTTACCGTGATTTCGCCCGCCCGGCCTTGCGCGGCAGTGGCGCCCGTTTCATCGACCAGCGCAACCTCGTATCCGCCGATCGGTTTGCCGACGGTCCAGTTGCGCCGTTCGCCGCGCAGCGGGTTCATCAGTGGCGGTCCCATGGTTTCGGTCATACCCCACAGCTGGCACAACGGCGCGCCGAAGCGCCGCTCCCATTGCTCGAGCTGTTGCGGCGTCAGGTTTTGTGCAAACAGCACGACACGCAGCCCGTTGTCGCGATGCTCCGGCTGTTCCGGTTGCGCGAGAATCATGCGCATCGGCGCCGCGAACAGGCTCGCCACGGTGCAGCCATACTCGATGCAACGGTCGAAATAGCGGCTTGCGGAAAAGCGATCCATCAGCGCGACGCTGGCGCCGGCGAGCAGCGCGCTCATCGTCGAATAGTATTGTGCGTTGCCGTGGAATAGCGGCAGCACGACGAATTGCCGGTCCTGCTCGCCGAGCTCGATGGCATCGGCGACGGTTCGGCCCGCGGCCAGGTAGTTGGCGTGGGTGACCATGACGCCCTTTGGTTTCGACGTCGTACCCGAGGTATACATGATCGCGGCCATGTCGGTGTCGTCGGCCGGGCATGGCCACGGTGAATCGGGATATTGCACGAGCCGCGCCTCGAACGCATCCGCGGCGGGCTCGGACGCGTACGGGTCGCAGGCGATTACCTGCCGCAGTTGGTCGAGTTGCCGCTGGCACTCGCCCAGCGTTGCCAGGTGCTCGGCGGTGGTCAAGGCGATTTTCGAATGCGAGTGGCCGAGCAGGTACACCAGCTCGTCGACCGACGCCAACACGTTGGTCGGCATCATCACCGCGCCAAGACGCGCCGCGGCAAACCACAGGATAACGAAGGCCGGGCAGTTGGGCAGGTGCAGGTTGACGACATCTCCCTGCCCTAGCCCCTGGTCGGCAAGAAAATGGCAGGCGCGGTTGACCTGCGCATCGAGGTCGCGGTAGGACAAAACCCGGCGCAACGAACCCTTCGACCCGGCTTCGAGCGGCTGGCGCTCGAACAACAGGAACGCCTTGTCGCCATGGCGTGCCGCCCTGTCCGCGAGTAATTGCGAGAGATTCATCAGTATCGGCCAACGAAACACGAGCCGATCATTGACGAGATGCCGTCGGTGGTCAAGCCCTCGGTTTAGGGCGCGTCCATAAAAAGCCGCCGATGCAGACAAAGAACAGGCTCATGCCGAGCACCAGCATCCAGTGCGATCCGGTCCAGATCAGGGTTAGCCAGCTGCCGAGCATCATCATCGTGGCCAGCCATTTTGCGCTTAACGGCACCGCGCCTTGTTGCTGCCAGTCGTTGATCAGGCGGGCAAACATTGGTTGATCGTAAATCCAGTCATGTATCCGCTGCGATCCCCTCGACGCCGCCCAGACCGCAACCAGGAGAAAGGGCGTTGCCGGCAGCAGGGGCAGGAATACACCGGCGACGGCAAACAGAGTCGCCGTGTACGCCAGCAACAAATACGCCATTTGCGCACGCTTTCCAGGCATCGGATGCTGCGGGCTGGATCGTTTCGATTCGTCGACCATGTTCCAAAAAAATTCCGGGGACACAATACTCAACTAGTGGTTATAACCGGATTTCGGGTTATACAAGTAGAGAAATCAAGTATTGTGTCCCCGTATCTGTTCGGGATCAGTCGGGGACCAGGGCAAGTTTTTATACAGGCGTCGCGAAATTTGCTGCAGGTCATCCATGACGGCGAGCAGGCACGGGATCAGCACCAGCGTGATCGGCGTCGCGAACAGGATACCGTACCCCATCGCGAGCGCCATCGGCGCCGAGAACGGATCCGAACCGCCAAGGCCGTAGGCCATCGGCAACAGACCCGCCACGGTCGTAATCGACGTCAACACGATCGGGCGCAGCCTGGTTTTGGCGGCACCGACGATCCGGTCGTGGGCCGACAGGCCAGGCTGGATTTCCTGCAGGCGGTTGACGAGGTTGACCAGGATCAGCGAGTCGTTGACGACGATGCCGGTCAGGCCGACGACGCCGAGCATCGCCAGGAAACCGAAGGCCTGCTGGTGCAGCGCGAACGCGAGGATGACCCCGACCAGGCCGAACGGGATCGCGATCATGACCATCACCGGCTGCGTCAGCGAATTGAACAGCAGCACCAGCAGCAGGTAGATGCCGATCGCAGCGGCGATAAAGGCGACCACCAGGCTGCCCATCGATTCCGCCGACTCCTCGGCCTCGCCGCCGACCGCGAGACGCATTCCGGGCCAGTCCTGGTCCAGGTCGATGTCCTGCAGCGTGCGCGCGGTCGCCGCCAGCGGCGTGATGACGTCCTTGACCACGTCGGCGGTAATCGTGATCGCGCGCTCGTTATCGAAGTGGTAAACGTTGGACGGTCCCGCGCCGATGCTGAATTCGGCCACCTCCTCGAGGCGGACGAAATCGCCGCGCGCGTTCGGAATCACCAGGTCCGCCAGCGTGTCGAGCGAGCTGCGCGCGGATTCTTCGAACAACACTCTGAAATCGACATCCTCGTCGCCGTAACGAACCGAGGTGACGACCTCGCCGTCGAAAGCGAGGCGTACGTTGCGGGCGATATCGGCCACGGTGAGCCCCCGGTCGGCAAGGCGGATATAGTCGATTTCGATATTGATCTGCTCCTTGCCTTTCTTGTCGTCGCGGTCGATGTCCTTGACGCCATCGAGTCGCTCGAGCCGCTGCACCACCAGTTCGGCGAGTTCGGCGCGCCGGGTATCATCGCTGCCGACGACACGAATCGTGATCGGCCGGCCTACCGGCGGCCCGCCGCTGTCGACGATAAACCCGAGCCGCTCGATCTCTTCGATCTTCTCGCCGCGCGCACGCAGGTCTTCAACGATCGCGTCGGCGTTGCGTTCGCGCGTCGCAAATGGTGTCAGGAATACCCCGACGTAAGCCCAGTGCTCATTCTCGCCCGGAAAATAATCGCCGAGGCCGCCAATCCGGGTGACGTAGGACTCGACCTCGCCGGCGGGTAAATCCTCGACCAGCGCCTCGAGGCTGCGGATCGTGTCGGAGGTGTGGTCGAGCGAGGAACCCGTCGGCAATTCGGCGAGCACGTAAAACCGATCCGCCGACTGCGTCGGGAACAGCACGAAATCCATATAGCGCGCGGCGTACCAGAAAGCGCTCATCAGCACCACGAAGGCGGCGATCATTACCGGGTAGCGCCACCTGAGCATGCGTTCGAGAATATTACCGAAGGCGCGCTTGATCGCCTCGATATCGAGCCGCCTGGGTTCCTTTGCCACGTTCAGCGCGCGCTCGTCGACGCCCCAGATCAGGTGCGCCGGCAGGGCAACGATCAGTTCCGCGAACGACACCAGCAATGCCAACAACACCACCAGCGGAATCACGAAGATAAAATCACCGAGCGTGCCGGTCATGAAAAACATCGGCGCAAATGCCAACGCCGTCGTCAGCAACGTGGTAACAACGGGCGCGAATACCGCCGCCGCGCCTTCGACCGCGGCATCCAGCGGCGCTTTACCCATTTCGCGGAAGCGCCAGATATTCTCGGCGACGACGATGCCGTCGTCGACGATGATGCCGATGACCAGGATCATCGCGCCGAGCGCGATCGAATCGAGGTAGGCGCCGAACATCGGCAGCAGGAATATCGTGCCGAGCAGCGCCACCGGGATCCCCATCGCCACCCAGATTGCCGAGCGCAGGTCGAGGAACAGCGCCAGCGTCACCAGCACCAGGACCAGGCCCAGCGCGCCGTTATAAAGCACGACCTCGAGGCGGTTATTGACGTTCTGCGACACATCGTTGGAGTACTCGATGCGCACGCTGTCCGGCAATCGATGCTGGTTTTCGTCGACAAAGGCCTTGATCCGCTCCACGGTGCGAATAATGTCGGCCGATTCTTTCTTGTAGACCAGGAACGAGATGGCCGCCCTGCCATTCATGCGCGAACGAATCTTTTCCGGTTCGAAGGCATCCTTGACGATGGCAAGATCCCTGACGCGAACCTGGGTACCGTCGGCGGTGACGTCGACGATAACGTCCTCGACCTCCTGCGGGGTCTCGAACTGCGCCAGCGTAACGATATTTTTTTCGCTGGTATAGGACTCGAAGGATCCGCCGCTGGCGCGGATATTGCGATTCGCGATCGCGTTGACAATCTGCGCTCCGGGCACCTGCCATTGCTCCATCGCATCCTGCAGTATTTCGACCTGGATTTCGCGGTCGAGGTAACCGTAACGCCGCAGCCGCGCCACGCCGGGAATTTCCTCGAGGGCTTTTTCCGCGCGCCGCGCGATCTCGCGCAGCTCGGCATAAGGGATATCACCGCTCAGACCCACCTCGATGATCGGAATTCCGGTCGCCGTGGTAATTTCGAGCACTACCGGCTGCTCGTCGACCTCCGGCGGCAGCCCCGCGGTTCTCGATACCGCGTCGCGAACATCGGTCTTGACCTTGTCCAGATCCTTGGCGTCGAGGTCGATCTTGACGTTGACGACCGAAATGTTTTCCATCGAAAACGAGGTCACGCGTTTCAGCCCGTCGACTTCCTTGAGTTCTTCCTCGATCTTGTTGGTGACATTGAGTTCGACATCCCGCGGCGACGCGCCGGGGTAGCGCGTGGTGATGACCATTTCCGCCAGGTCGACGCTCGGGAAGTTATCACGTTGAATATGGGTCAGGGTACCAAGGCCCAGCAGCACGACCATCAGCGTGAAGATATTTGCCAGGGTATGGTTGCTGGCGAAATAGCGGAGCAATGACTGCATGCCGTTCGCGGTTTCCCTGTCCGGCTTTACCGGAATATCGCCTTGCCGAACATGCCTGGATACAGTCCGGGCCTGTTGGGCAGCGCGAGCTCGATCAGGAAGGTATGGCGATCGTCGCCGTACGGTATAACCCTGATGACGCGCGCGCTGACCGATTCGTCGCCGAGCGCCGTGATCGTGACCAACGCCACGTCGTCAACCTTGATATTCGTCAGATCGCGTTCCGTGACGCGCGCCCTGAACTTGAGTTTGCTCTGATCCTGGATCTCGTAGAGCGCCTGTCCGGGTTGCGTAACAAGGCCGGTCTCCGCGTACTTCCTGATCACGACCGCGTCGAACGGCGCCCTGATCCGGGTTTCCATCAGGGTCGACTGGATTGCATCGATTTCCGCCTGCGCGGCCTTGAGGTTGGCCGCGGCAATTTCGAGTGCGTACACGGCCTCGTCGACGGCGTCCTGCGACACCGCGTTGGTCTGGGTCAGTTTTTCGAGGCGCTTGCGGCTGCGCTCGCGGTGCGCGAGTTCCGCCTCGGCGCGCTCGCGTGCCGCCTGCGCGATCTTTAGCCTGGCCTGGTACTCGGTGTCATCGAGCTCGACGATCACCTGGTCACCCTTGACCCGCTCGCCCTCGAGCGCGTGTACCCGCGTGATCCGGCCCATGATGCGAGTCGCCAGCGTGACGCTGCGGTTGGCGATCACGGAACCGGTGACGATCCGATCGCCCGACTCGGCCGGCGCAAGGCCGGTGTACAGAATTGAAAACAGTGTCAGACTCGCGAGCAGACCTGGCGGCTTCATTCCGTTATTCCTTATTTTTTTAACGGGTAAACTATACCTGAATTGCCAAACGAGACCACCCCCGGAACCAGCCTTCCAGAGAGTCAAAAAGAATTCCGGGGACACAGTACTTAATTACCTTCGAACGCGGCACTGGGAGCGCGATGACGCGTTGGCTAACCGGGCGCACGCGGGCCGCGTAGGCGCCGGAACGACGGGGAGTTCGGCATTGCGGCGCAGGCCGCAATCCATTGCGACCATGGCGCGAACGTTCCGCAAGGCCCAAGGGGCCTTGCGCCGACAACGTTGGCTGGCGTCAATGGATGCCGGGTCAGGCCCGGCATGACGGCGTGGCGGGCCCGGGAAGCGGGATGACTGGTTTCTAGTGTCGCGTGGCCGAGTCGGGGACTTCGAAATCGCCGTCGAGCAGCGCTATGAAATTGGCCAGTCGACTCTCGACAGCGACGGTTTCGAGCAGCATCTGTTTTTCGCGCGCGCTGAACGGCAGCGCCAGCGTCAGGCTGTCGACCAGGCGCGCCGCCGGCAACCGCTCGAGCATCGCCAGGTCGGCCTCGTAGCCCTTGCCCTCGAAAAACTGCTTCAGCGTCTCGACCAGCTCCTGGTGCCGCCCGTCGAGCGATTTTCCGTGATCCACGTAATCTTCGGCGAAACGCGACCAGTCCGGCACGATCAAGCGGTAGCCGCGCGTCGTCGACAGTTCTTCGGCCACGTCGAAACGGCATACCCCGGTCAGCACCATTTCGATGCGGCAATCCCGGGTTTCGCGATACTGCGTGATGCGTCCGGCGCAGCCGGTGCGGCAGATATCGATATCGTTGTCGGCGTCGGGATTGGGCTGGATCATGCCGATCATGCGATGCTTGCCGAGCGCATCGTTCACCATGTTCAGGTAGCGCGGTTCGAAGATGTTCAGCGGCAATTCTGCACCCGGCATGACGACGGCGCCGGGCAGCGGGAAAATCGGCAGCGCTTCGGGCAATGATTCGAACGGTGTTATGAACGGATTATTACTCATATGGGCGTCTCCCTTGCGACAGATTTATCGACCGAAAACCTGGCCGATGGTTCACCGGCATTGGGCAAAACTGATTCATGTCATTGTCGCGTAACTTCGTATTGCCCAAATATGGACAGTTTTTGCGGTTTGGTATAGGTTGGAGGGTTCCAACCATTGATTTTAGGGCGAAATCATGTCTCCAAACGTCGAAAAACAAAAAAACCGGAAAATTTCGAACAAGGAATACGAGCAGGAACTGGCCAAACTGCAAATCGAACTGGTGAAGCTGCAGGAGTGGATCAAGGAGAAAGGATTGAAAGTGGTCTGCATTTTCGAGGGCCGCGACGCTGCCGGCAAGGGCGGCGTCATCAAGCGTATTACCGAGAGCCTGAACCCGCGCATCTGCCGCGTGGTCGCGCTCGGCACGCCGACCGAACGCGACAAGACCCAGTGGTATTTCCAGCGCTACGTGCCGCATCTGCCCGCCGCCGGCGAAATGGTGCTGTTCGATCGCAGCTGGTACAACCGCGCCGGCGTCGAACGTGTCATGGGATTCTGCAGCGACGCGGAATACGAGGAATTCATGCGCAGTTGCCCGGAATTCGAACGCATGCTGGTGCGTTCCGGCATCATCCTGATCAAGTACTGGTTTTCGGTCAGCGACGAGGAGCAGGAACGCCGTTTCCAGGGACGCATCAAGGACCCGACCAAGCGCTGGAAACTGAGCCCGATGGATCTCGAATCGCGCAACAAGTGGCTCGAGTATTCGAAGGCCAAAGACCAGATGTTCGCCTATACTGATATCAAGCAGGCGCCGTGGTACGTGGTCAACGCCGATATCAAGAAACACGCGCGGCTGAACTGCATCAAGCACCTGCTGAGCATGATTCCCTACGAGGACCTGACCCCGGCACCGATCGAGCTGGAACCGCGCAGCACTGCGGGCGGCTACATACGGCCGCCGATGGAGGACCAGACTTTCGTGCCCGAACATCATTAACCTGAACGGATTAACGTAACAAACATGGCTACAACCCCCGGTATCAAGGACACCCTGACGATCGTCTCCGACAACGAGGCAGCAGCGCCCGAAGTCACAACGGAAACAACGGCAGTTGCGCAGGAGACCGACTATTCGGACCTAGGCGCGCCCGAACTCTATCTCAACCGCGAGCTCACCTGGCTCGAGTTCAACCGCCGCGTGCTACACGAGGCGCAGGACGAAAGCAATCCCCTGCTGGAGCGTCTCAAGTTCGTCGGCATCGTCAGCTCCAACCTCGACGAGTTTTTCATGAAACGCATCGGCGGTCTGAAACAGCAGGTCGGCGCCGGCGTCATGGATTACAGCGTCGACGGTCGCCTGCCCGCGCAGCAGATCGAGGAATGCTACGCCAGGGTGCGCGAACTCGAGGAAGAAAAATCCGAACTGATGCCGCGGCTGATCGCGGGGCTTGCCGAGAACGGCATTCATATCACGCCCTATGAATCGCTCGAAGGGGCCGATCGCGATTTTATCCGCAGCTACTACTTCGACAACATCTATCCGCTGGTCACGCCGCAGGGGGTCGATCCGGCGCACCCGTTCCCGTTTATTTCCAACCTGTCGCTGAACCTGCTGGTCACGCTGCGTCACAGCGACAGCGAGGAGGAGCTGCGCGCGCGCGTCAAGGTGCCGGTCGGCCTCGGCATTCCGCGCTTCCTGCAGGTGCCGAATACCTATACTTTCGTGCCGCTGGAAAGCGTCATGGCGAAGAACCTCGATGTCCTGTTTCCGAACATGGAAATCGTCGCCAGCGAAACTTTTTACGTGACGCGCAACGCCAACACCGCGCGCGACGAGGACGAGGCCGACGACCTGCTCGCGATCATCGAGTCCGAGGTGCGGCATCGTCGCTTCGCCAAGATCGTGCGCGTCGTGGTGCAGCACGATATGGACCAAACCCGCCGCGGCATGCTCGCGGCCGAGCTCGGGCTGGACCCCGCCGACGTATTCGAAAAGAAAGGATTGCTCGCGGCACGCGACCTGTTGAGCCTGTGCAGCCTGGAGATACCGGCGCTGCGCGACCCGCCGCACCACCCGATCGATCACCCGAAGCTCGCGCATATGCCCAACATCTTTCACGCGGTGCGCGATATCGGCTCGATCCTGCTGCATCATCCCTACGAATCGTTTTCAACCTCGGTCGAACGCCTGCTGCGCGAGGCCAGCCGCGATCCGAAGGTGCGCGCGATCAAGATGACGCTGTACCGCACCTCGGGCGAGACCAAGGTCATCGACTACCTCGTCGACGCGGCGCAAAACGGCAAGCAGGTCGCGGTGGTGGTGGAACTGAAGGCGCGCTTCGACGAGGCCGCCAATATCCGCTGGTCGAGCCGGCTGGAGGAAGCCGGTATTCACGTGACCTACGGCGTGATGGACCTGAAAACCCACTGCAAGGTCATCCTCGTGGTGCGCAACGACTACAGCGGCCTGCGCCGTTACGTGCACATCGGCACCGGCAACTATCACGCCGGCAACGCGCGGCTTTACACCGATCTCGGCCTGCTGACCAGCGACCCCGATATCGGCCGCGACATCACCGAACTGTTCAACTACCTGACCACCGGGTTCACGCCGAAGCGCAATTACCGCAAGATTCTGCCCGCGCCGAAGCTGCTGAAGCGCGCGCTACTCGACAAGATCCAGCGCGAAATCGACCAGCACAGCGACAAATCGAATGGCCACATCCAGCTCAAGATCAACGCGCTGGAGGACAAGGATATCGTGCGCGCGCTCTACCAGGCCTCGCAGGACGGGGTCAAGATCGACCTGATCGTGCGCGATACCTGCCGCCTGCGCCCGGGCGTTCCCGGCCTGTCGGACAATATCCGCGTGTTCAGCGTAATCGGGCGTTTTCTCGAACACAGCCGCATCTACTATTTCAAGAATGCCGACAACCCGGAATACTACATCGGCTCGGCCGACGCGATGATGCGTAACCTCGAACACCGCGTCGAAGTGCTGGCGCCGGTGGAAGATCCCGAACTGCAGGCGCGGCTGCGCAATATCATCGACACGCAGTTATCCGACGAATACGGCGTCTGGCAAATGCATGGCGACGGTTCCTACGTCCAGCTCAAGGGCAAGAGCGAAACCGGAGAAGGTAGTCAGCAGGCGCTGATACGCGAAGCGCAGGACCGCATGCGCGAGGCAAACCGGCTCAAGCGGCGCAAGCCCGAGGGCCTGCGCCATCGGAATATTCACCTGCGCTCGAACTGAGCGGCCACCCCGGCGCGCTCGCCGGCCTACTTGCGCAGCACCTCGCCGGTGTTTTTCGGGTAGTCGAAATACTCGACATCGGTATTGTCGCGGGTCCAGTCGCGCCATTGCGCGATGTCGCTGACCAGCTTGACCAGGCCGCAGGTAGGCACGTTGTCGATGTGAAAATCGTAGTCGATCGAATTGGCGAAATAAGTGATGTCCGGGTTATGGAACACCAGCATCAGCGCGCGCAGCTGGTCGTCCTGCGCCATGATCAGGTCCTCGATCGACACGCTGCCCGAAAAGTAAAGGTCCGCTTCGACGACGATATCGTCGGGCGGGTATCCGCAGGCCTCGCAGAACAGCTGCGCGGTGTTCAACGCGCGCAATGCGGGGCTCGACAATACCCGTTCGAGCTGCTCGCCGCGCGCGGCAAAACGTTGCCCCATTTGCGGCGCGTTTTTCAACCCGCGCGCGCTCAACGGGCGCTGCTTGTCGCTGAGGCTGTTGTTGTCCCAGCTCGACTTGGCGTGGCGTAACAGGTAAATGGTTTTCATCGCAATTGTTCCGCGGGCCCTGGCATCGAAGCGCGGCCTCACTTATCGAAGTGACTGGATATTACAAGATTCCCGCTCGCGCGGGAATGACCGCGCACGACTGTTATCGATTAAATTGTGATCTTGCGTTGATGCCGCGAGCCGCAACATTACTGAACACCCTGGAATCCCGCGGATAGTCTCTAGCCTACCCGCGGGCGCAAATCCGCGGTTATCGGCGGGTACTAGAGCCCCTCGTATCTCTGCTGAATGTAGATCTGTACCTCGTTGCCTTCGAAAATGCCGAAGGTCGCGGTGGCGTTCGGATCATCATCGAAGACGCCGTCGCCATTCCAGTCGTAGCGTAGCCAGAGCTGGTCCGCCCAGGCCGGGTCGAGCCTGGTAATGGTATTGACGGTTCCATTCGCGCCGGGCGCCGGGTAGCTGTAGTTGACATTGCCCGCAGCCGCCGGGTTGTTGTCGACGGTCGGTACCGAAAACGCCGCAGGGGTGTTTAACAGGTCGGCCGCGCTGATCGCGGTACAGGTATCGCCCATCGATTTCTGGTAAACGCCGTTATCCAGGTATTCGACGTAAACCTGCATCGGCAGCGAGCTGATTTCCGAGCCGAATGCATTTTTCATGTTCAATCGACCAAAGCGGTTGAGATTGCCGTCGGGATTGATCTTGTGGGTTCCGGCCGCGTAAATGGTGGTGACCTCGCCGTCGGATACGGCGGTAATTTCCGGATCGATATCGCCGGTATACTCGTCGATTTCGCTATTGTCGTACTTGGCGAAGCTTACCGGGGACGCCGGGCCGTAACGGAAGGTATCGGCACCGAAGCGGTAATCGACGCTGCCGTCGTTGTTTGGCGTATCGAGCATCGCCGCCTGGGCGTAGCTCACCAGCATCGGCAGGGCATCGGTACCGACTTCAACCTCGTCCTGGGTCGCGACTACGGTAGCGCTGTTTGCGCCCAGTTTGACGAAGCCATCACGATATTGCGCGGTGGTTGCACCCAGCGCATTTTGCGCGGTTACCGTAAACACCGGCTCCATTCCGGCTGCGTAACTGAAATCCTGTCCGATATAGCTAAAGCCGACGCAACCCTCACCGAGCTGGCCGTTGTTGGCGCCGGGATGGGTGACCTGAAATAGCGCCGGGATGAAGCGACCGACGACGATGTCGTCGCCTGCGATATCGGCGCTCGCGACGCCGAGAAAATCGAGCGCAGACGACTGCAGCGTAAAACTGCCGACCTCGGTGTATTGCAGATCGGTGAAGTTAAACGAACCGCCGCCGAATTCGGCGAGCAGTATGTTACCGTTATTGAGTACGCCGGGCGTGCCCGGATCGGGCGTATAGCTTGCCGCCGCGGTCGACGCCGCAAGCGTCGTATCCCAGGCAAAACTGGGCGCGACAACATTATTAGCAAAAAAACCGGTATCGAGCACGCCATCGTTGTCGGTATCGTCGGCGGCATCCCACAACACGGCGGATACGGTGGCTTCGAAGTCACCTCCGGCGACGGTGAAAATCGGATCGGCGGGCGCGCTGCCGCCCGGGTTTACGATCGCGCCGGCCCTGATACCGGTAACCGCGATACCGAAAGGACGGACCGTCAGGATGTTGCTGCTGCCGACAATCGATCCCGCGCTATGCACATTGCTGTTGTCGGTAATGTTCAGGCGATACTGTCCGACATCGCTGCTGTCCAGAGTGAAACTTGCCTGCCCCGGCATGGCCGAGAAATCGAGCGTGATGGCGGCGCTCGCAGGTCCTTGCGGAATCACGACCGCGCCGATCGCCGGATCGTTCGCGCCCGGCAACACCCCGCCCCGGTCGATACTCGCTTCCAGGATTTGCGGATTATAGTTATAGCTGGTATCGATGAAACAATTGCTGCCGTCGTTGGTCCACAGCGCGATACTCATCGCCTGTGGACGCCCCGCAACCTGCACCGGGTCCTCGGTGATGATGAAAACGTTGTCGGCAAAACTGATCGCCACGCTGGTCGACGTGACGCCCGCGAATGCATCGGACACGCTTATGGTCAAGGTCTCGGCCCGGGTATCGGTCAGATCGAGAATAATTTCGCCTGCGTCCGACGCCAGAAAGCCGTAATCAACCGCACCGTCATCGTCGACATCCGGGTTCGGATTGGTCACGTTGTCGGCATCATTCACGCTCCAGTTGCCATTTCCGGAGCTGGTGCCGATGTTGACGGTGCCGGTGTAGTTGGTGATCGGATTATTCGATGCGTCCTCGGCAACAATCGTGATCGCGTTCGGCAGGCAGGTGCTGGCATTGGTGGTTGCCGGGGTAATCGTAAAGTGATCGAGCCCAACCGCGGCCGCACAGGCCTCGATCTGAACATTATCGATGAAGAAGCTCTCGCCGGCATTGTCGGCCCTGATGACAAATGCAATCCTGGTGTTGCTGGCGATATAGGGCGTCAGATCAGCCGAAAAAGGCTGAAATGAGCCACCCTGATCATCCGTGAAAGTCTGTATCAGCGTCCAGTTCGACCCGCCGTCGGCAGAGGCATAGATATCGAACTCATCGTTGGGTTCCCAGATACCGGATTCCCGGTAGTCGAAGGTCAGCGTAGCGCTGGTAAATCCGCTCAGGTCGGCCTGCCGCGCCAGGTAGCGCCCGTTAAGCGGTGTTGCCGGCTGGAGTCCACCCCGGAATCGCACCGAGTTCGAAGCGACCTGGATATTACCGCCTGTCGCGGTGCCGTCATCGCCGACCTCGCTCCAGTCGGTCGCCCAGTTGAAACTGCCGTTCTGGTTGTTATAAGCCGCGGTGGAGAATTCGTCGCGAAAGGTTTCACAAACCGGAATCGTCGCCGGCGTCGTTATGACGGCGTTTGCAAGCACGAACTGGGGACTGCTGCCAGCGGAGGTACAGGTGTCGCTGCGATACGCGACCAGGTAGACATTGAAGGTACCGGCTGTCGCCGGCGCGGTGATATTGAAGGTTTCGGTATAAGTCCCTGACGCCGAATAATCCGCGTGATTGACACAGGCAAGCGGTCCGCTCGCATTTGCGATCAACCAGCCTGTCGCAAACCAGTCGTTGCTGGCACCGCCGCCGGATGAGGTAACCGTAATCGACAGCGAAATGGTACTACCTGCCGCGACGGTAGTGGTTGCGCCGCCATCGACTGTCGCGGAATTTATGACCAGTGCCGCGTTCGCATCGATGGCAAACAGCCAAACAATCAACACCGCAACGAGACGCGGCCAGCGTTCGACAGTTCGATTTTTATGGCTTTTCAGCATGTCATTAGTTGTTGATCGATCATCAAACAAATTATAAGCGGCCTTACCAGGGCATGCCGGGATCCTGTTTGATAATCGCTCAGAAAACGACGAAACACGCGCAATTCTGGACAGATGGCGCATGTATGCGCTGATGCATCGGCCAAATCCGCAGTGATGTTCAAAAAAATCTCAAATAAAGCTCGATTCCGTGTTCAGTCTATAGCATATTTGACACTTGTTTCCCGTATCTTTTATCGAACAATCAAATAGTTAGAGAAATGACTGAAAGTAAAGTACAACATATCGGCGCGCAGGAAGCCTTCGACCTGATGAAGAAAGAGCCGAGCACCGCATTCATCGACGTGCGCTCGGACATGGAATACCTGTTCATCGGTCACCCCGTCGGTGCGGTCAACATCCCGTGGATCGACGAGCCCGACTTCGTCATCAACCCGGATTTCGAGCGCGAGGTGCGCAAGCTGATCCTCGGCGGCGTGATCGCGTCATCGGCGCACGACAGCGTGCCGGTGGTGCTGATCTGCCGCAGCGGCAACCGCTCCGAGGAAGCCGGCAACCTGCTGATCGAGCACGGCTTCAGGCATGTCTACAACATCAAGCACGGTTTCGAGGGCGAACTCGACGACGACCACCACCGCAGCACGATCGGCGGATGGCGCTTCGAGGGGCTGCCCTGGGAGCAGTGTTAGTTCCCAGACGCCTGTAGTTTTCGAAGAAGATTCTCGCAGAGACGCGGAGAGCGCAGAGGTAATATCGTTTTATATTTTAGCGGTTACTAACTGTAAAACCTGCATTGCCACATGAGCGCCAGCATGACCGAGAGGCCCGTCATTGCGGGCTTGACCCGCAATCCACCTGGGAGGTTTCGCTGGAAGTGGATGCCGGCTCTTAGGCCGGCATGACGGATTTCCTGTCATTCACCGCGCTCCCTGCGCCTCTGCGAAAACCTTTACGGGAATCAATCCCGCCAACCAGAAGTTAACTCCGATCCCCGTCATCGAAGCCCCAGACATTCCCTGCGCCCCCCGCTGTCCCCGCCGTCCCCGCGAGAAACGACGCCGGGGAAACTGCCTGGAACTAGAAAGTCATGCGGTTGTAAGCGTCGAGCGCGGCAATCTTGTAGGCCTCGGCCAGCGTCGGGTAGTTGAACACGGTTTGCACGAAGTAATCGAGCGTTCCGCCGAGCGAGATAACCGCCTGGCCGATATGCACCAGCTCGGTCGCGCCCTCGCCGATGATGTGCACGCCGAGCAGCCTTTGCGTCTCGATCGAGAACAGCATTTTCAGCATGCCTTCGCGCAGGCCGATGATCTGCCCGCGCGCGGTCTCGCGGAAGCGGGCGATGCCGACCTCGTAGGCGATACTGCGCTCCTTGCACTCCTGCTCGGTGAGGCCGACCATGCTGATTTCGGGGACCGCGTAGATGCCGTACGGAAACAGTTCGGGCTGGCTGTGCACCTCGGCGCCGAACGCGTGGCAGGCCGCGTGCCGGCCCTGCTCCATCGACGTCGACGCCAGACTCGGAAAACCGATGACGTCGCCGGCGGCATATATATGCGGCACGTCCGTCCGGTAATCCTCGTTGACGATGATGCGGCCGCGCTTGTCGGCGACGAGGCCGACCTGATCGAGGGCCAGGTCGTCGGTGACGCCCTGGCGTCCAGCCGCAAACAGCACGGTATCTACGGCCATGCTCTTGCCGCTCCCAAACTTGACCACGACCTTGCCGTCGTCGAACTTGTTGATGGTGCTGATCTGGTCGTTCAGGCGCACCTGGATATTACAGTCGCGCAGGTGGTGGATCAGTTCGTCGACGATTTCGCGGTCGACGAAACCGAGGATATACTCGTTCGATTCGAGCATCGTCACCTCGATATCGAGCGCCTTGAAAATGGTGGCGTACTCGATACCGATGACCCCGCTGCCGACCACCAGCATCTTGCGCGGAATGCGATTGAGCTCGAGGATCTCGTCGCTGTCCATGATCGCGTCGCCGTCGAAGGGCACGTTTTCGGGGCGGCGCGTGCGCGTACCGACGCATATCACGAAGTAATCGGCGCTGAATTCGTTGAAATTGCCGTCGTAAGTCTCGACGCTGATCGAATGCTCACCGCTGAAGCGCGCGTGCCCATACTCGATTTCGACGTTGTTGCGCATCAGCTGGTGCTGGATGATTTCGATTTCGTGGTTCAGCGTCGACATCAGCCGCTGCTTTAAATCGTCGGCGGTAATATTGTCCTTGACCTTGTAGCTGAGTCCATAGATTCCGCGCTGGCGCCAGCCGGACAGAAACAGCACGGTTTCTCGCAGGGTCTTACTCGGGATGGTGCCGGTGTGCACGGTGACACCGCCGACGATCTGGTTCTTTTCTACCAGCAGCACTTTCTTGCCGATCTTGGCGGCCTGGATCGCGGCGCGCTTGCCGGCGGGTCCGCTGCCGATAACGATCATGTCATAGTGTGATTTCAAACCTTACCCCCTGGTTGCGGGCAATATAGCTAAATTTTGGACTCGAGTCGTCGAATTTCCTGCCACAGGCCGCCCACGCTACGCGGTATCGGCGACGCGTCACGCAGCACCGCCGGCAGCTCATTGATCGCGGAAAATGCGGCCCTGCGGCTCGCGTATTCCCCGTAGAAGACGCCGTAAACTTCGGCCTTGCCGGTAGAGGCCTTGAACACGCGCAGCTTGCCGACATCGACCTGCCGGTCGGCCAGCCTGGAGACGTAATCGTAGAAATTATCGACGTTGAATGAGTTGTAACCGAGCAGCAGGATCTGGATCGTGCCGGTGACGTCGTCGCGGTCATTGATCCAGGCCATCGATTGCCGCAACAGTAAATCGAAACGTTGCTGGTTCGACTCGATCCCGCCGGGCGCAACGGGCTGTGGCTGCTTAACGATCACCGCGTCGGTATCGCTCGCGGTACCCGGCTCGGATACGAACGCGGCCTGCCCCGGCGCCGCTGGTTGCGCGACGGTCGCGGCCTCGGATTCCGTGCCGCTTCCCGGCTGTTCCCCGCTTTCGTTGGCGGGCTCGGTGCCTGCAGTGGTTTCGATCGCCGCGGCGACAGCGCTTGCGGCTTGCGCCGTTGACTCGTCGTCCAGTTCGGCCCCGGCATACGACTCGGGTTCGGCCGCGGCACCGATCTCGGGTTCGGCCGTGACATCGGACGGCGCCTGCTGTTGCGTAACCGCTGTGATTTCGACCGCCGCGGTGTCCGGCGTGGAATTCATTGTCGGCTCCAGGGGTGCCGCGCTCTCGGTCGATGGCTCG
>JAOTUD010000288.1 GCA_029864065.1 Gammaproteobacteria bacterium
GATAAACCCGGTATCTATGGCATAGTCGCGCCCCCGGTGTCGAACATCGACCGTCGCGGTGTGCCCGCCGACCCGGGGAGCTGATTCGTATACCGTGATGTCATGCTTGTGGCGCAGGTAATAAGCCGCCGTGAGGCCGGAGATTCCGGCACCGATTATCGCTATTTTCATTTGCCGACCCCGGGGTTGGATTGAGTTTTCGCCCGCTCCGTCCTGGGGGCGACCATTTTTTGCCAGAACGCCGGCATCAGCTTCGATATGAAAAGCAGTGCCGACAGGCGCAGCGGGAAGCTGTAGCTGCGCGGCCTGGCCTCGATGTTCTTGACGATGCGCGAGGCTGCCCTGTCGACGTCCATCAGGAACGGCATCGGAAAATTATTGTTGCGCGTCAGCGGGGTATCGACGAAGCCCGGATTGACCACGGTCACGTCTATCTTCTCGCTGGCTAGATCGATCCGCAGGCTGTCGAAGAAATACTGCAGCGCCGCCTTCGACGCACCGTAAGCCTCGGATCGCGGAAACGGCGCCGCCGTTACCTGGGATGCGACGCCGACGATGTGGGGCTGGCCACCGGGACTCTTGCGCAGCATCGGCAGCGCCAGCCTGACGCAGTTCACGCTGCCGAAGAAATTGATTTCCATGACGCGGCGTATCGCCGCCCAGTCGGGATCGGGAAAATCCAGGTATTCGCAGTTACCCGCGTTCAATATTACCTGGTCCAGGTGAGAGCTTATTTCCGCCATCCTCGCGCCAGCCGTTTCGAGCGACGCTGCGTCGGTAATATCGCAGGGCAATGCGGTGATGTTCGCGTCCAGCGCCGCGAGTTCTTCGAGCGCATCTTCGCTGCGCGCCGAGGCGATCACCCGGTTGCCCCTGGCAGCCTGCGCAATCGCCAGGCTCCGGCCCAGCCCGCTGCTGGCGCCGGTGATCCAGATTACTTTGTTAGGTTTTCTGGCCATGTTATCAACTCGCCAGCCGCAGCCGAAGCCAGCGCGTGACGTTACCCAGCACCGGCAATTGTTCGTAGAGCATCGCGCCCATATCGTAGAAGTCCTCGTGGAACTCGATCTTGTCGCCGATTTTGAGGTGGCTGATGCCGCGCACGCTGATCAGACGGTTGCCGAGCTTCGGATGCTTGAAATGCATCAACCACTTGACGTACGCGGCGCCTTCGCCGACCAGCTCGTCGAGATACTCGAAACGACAGTCGGTCAGGTCGGCACACATCGACGAGAAATAATCCTCGAGCTCGACCAGCCCGCGTATTTCATGTACCGGATCCTTGAAGACGATATTCGCGGTATAAATCTCGCGTAACTGGCTCAGATCCGAATTGTGCAGCACTCTGAAATAATCCTTGAATTGCTCGATTAACAATGTGTTGGCGTTCATTTGTCGTGGTGTCTCTCGTGTTACATACGGTTATTGGGATCTTTATACGCCTTGCGACAAGTTTTGGATCAACGGGTGATCCACAATCGATCTGGCCCCGTATTAAAGTCAACTTTCAGCCGACGAGCCCTTATAATGCCCGCCATGACCGACCAACAAATACCCAGCGGCAAGCTGCTAGCCCTTGGCGAACTCATGTCGAAGGTAGCCGTCGACCGCGATAAAACCGCGTTCGCCGGGCTGTTCGACCATTATGCGCCACTGATTCGCGCCTACAGCCTCGCGCGCGAGCCGGGTTCCGATCTCGTCGCCGACGAACTGGTACAGGAAGTCATGACGCGCGTGTGGCTGAAGGCGGCCAAATATAATCCGCGGCTTGCCAACCTGAATACCTGGATTTTCACGCTGGCGAGAAACTGCCGCATCGACTACCTGCGGCGCAACAGCCGCTACCTCACCGAAATCGACCCGACCGACATCTTCAACGACATGGAAGACGAAGGCCCGGGTCCGTTTCAGCTGGTGCAACAAAGCCGGGCCGAAGAGAGCATCAGAGCAGGTCTGGAAGAGCTGCCGCGCGAACAATCTGAAATATTGGCCAAGGTCTATCTGGAGGGTAAAAGCCACCAACAAGCCAGCGATGAACTGAAATTACCGCTAGGCACCGTGAAATCACGCGTACGCCTGGCGCTGAAAAAGCTCGAAGTCCTGGTCGAGAGGTAATCATGGATAAATTAAACAATCATCCTTACGGCGAATTGCTGGCATCTTATTCTGCCGGCAGCCTGCCGCTGAGCCAGGCATTATGCATCTCGGCGCACCTGGAGCATTGCGATTCCTGCGCGCGCAAGCTGCAGCGTCTGAATCGCGTCGGTACCGAACTGATGCAGCAGCTGACGCCATCGAAGGCTTCGGACGATCTCAAGAACCGGTTGCTCGACCGGCTCGACTCGCTCGAAGACGAAACCCCGAAGCATGAGTCGGCCAGGGTCGATCCGTCTATCCCGCGCTGCCTGCGCCAGTTCGTCGACAGCAGTTACGACGACCTGCGCTGGAAGTGGGTTTCCGCCGACATTCGAAGCGTCGAGCTTTGCCGCGACAGCAACGGCGCCAGGGTCGAGCTGCTGAAGATAAAGCCGGGCGGTTCCGCGAAGACGCACACCCACCTCGGCGACGAGTATACGGTCATTCTCGAAGGCAGTTTCTCCGACGAGGCCGGGCTGTACCGCAAGGGCGATTTCATCGTCAGGGACAGGCACGACCAGCACACGCCGGTAGCCACCCGCGACAGGGAGTGCATCTGTCTCGCGGTTACCGAGGGGCCGATACAGTTTACCGGCCCGATCAGCAGGCTGTTGAATCCGTTCCTCCGTCGCGGCTATGCCTGAGCGGAGACCCTGCCCAGGCTTCAGATCGCGTGCCCGTGACTAACGGGCACGACAGGATTCTAATAGGTATCAGCAGCTGTCTGATCGGGGGAAAAGTTCGCTTCGACGGCGGCCACAAGCAAAACCGCTACATCCTCGATACGCTCGGACACTACTTTGGCTTCCGCCCCTTCTGCCCCGAAATGGCTATCGGCCTGGGCGTGCCGCGTGAATCCATTCGCCTCGTCGACGAAGACGGCGAGATAAGCGCGGTCGGCACCAAACGCAGTGATTTGAACGTGACCGACGCGCTCATCCAGAGCGCGCACGACCAGCAGTCCTGGCATCGGCAAATCTTCGGTTATATCGTCAAGAAAGATTCGCCGAGCTGCGGCATGGAACGCGTCAAGGTATACCACATGGACCATCCGCAGCGCAGCGGCGCGGGTTTGTACACCGCAACCATGCTGCAAAACTTCCCGACACTGCCGGTGGAAGAGGAAGGACGTCTCGGCGACCCGGTGCTGCGCGAGAGCTTCATCAAGCGGATTTTCATTTACAAGCGCTGGCACGATATGCTCGCCCGGGGTCTCGACTGGGCCGCGTTGACCGATTTCCACGCCCGCCATAAACTGATCCTGTACAGCCACGACCAGCAACTCGGCCGCAAACTCGGGCGCGAACTATCCGAGGCCCACCACGAATCCGTCGAGGAATATGCAAAAGCTTATCTCGCCGAACTGATGCGTATCCTCAGGATCTACGCGAAACGTTCGAATCACGTCAACGTGCTCGAGCACGTGCGCGGCTATCTCAAGCATGATCTCGACCGGGACGACAAGCGCGAATTGACCGAGAGCATCGAAAACTATCGTCTCGGCTTAGTGCCGCTGATCGTGCCGATCACGTTGCTACGGCACCATTTCCGCAAGAATCCCAATGAGTATATCGAACGCTCCTATTACATGCGGCCTCATCCGGACGAACTGATGCTGTTGAACTCGCTGTAATACCGACACTTCACCTGTCAATATGAAAACGGATGCAGTTTCCATCGTCTGGTTCCGCCAGGACCTGAGAATAGCCGACAACCCGGCGCTTAGTGCCGCGGCCGAATCGAGTTGCGTGCTGCCGGTATATATTCTCGATGATGTCAATTCCGGTGACTGGTCGGCGGGTGCGGCGAGCCGCGCCTGGCTGCACCAGTCGCTGGCGGCGCTCGGTGAATCTCTGCAGGGCAAGCTGCTTTTTTTTAACGGCGACGCGACCGCGATTATGGCGCGCCTGGTCGAAGTGTTTCAGGTCGATGCGGTTTTCTGGAATCGTTGTTACGAACCCTGGCGTATCGAACGCGATGCAAAAATCAAGACCGAGCTGGCGGCGCGGGATATCGAGGTCAAAAGCTTTAATGCCTCCTTGCTGTGGGAACCCTGGTCGGTTTGCAAGGGAGATGGTTCCCCGTACCGGGTTTTCACGCCGTTTTACCAGAAGGGCTGCCTGTCGCGGCCGGCGCCGCGAAGCCCGCTGCCGGCGCCCGTCACATTGCGCTACGCGGATGCAGCCGCCGAAACCGGCCTGACCCTCGAGCAGCTCGGACTATTGCCGCGTCACGACTGGCACCGCTCGCTGCTTGCCCACTGGCAGATCGGCGAAATCGCAGCCCAGCGCAGGCTCGAGGCATTCTGCGAGGATAGCCTCGCAAGCTATCGTAAAGGCCGCGATTTTCCAGCGTTGGATGCGACTTCGCGCCTTTCGCCGCATTTGCACTTCGGTGAAATCTCGCCACACCAGGTCTGGCACCGCATCGAAAACGCCGCGATGAACGTCGCCGGCGATGGCCCCCCGCATTACCTGCGCGAAATCGCGTGGCGCGAATTCTCTTACCACTTGCTGTATCACTTCCCGCGGCTACCCGAGGCAAACTTCAATACCCGCTTCGACAGCTTCCAGTGGC
This sequence comes from Gammaproteobacteria bacterium, assembly GCA_029864065.1. GTDB lineage: Bacteria > Pseudomonadota > Gammaproteobacteria. The sequence continues at coordinate 4,714 of JAOTUD010000288.1, forward strand.
TCGACGACGGCGCGGCCCTGAAAACCTGGCAACAGGGCCAAACCGGTTTCCCCATCGTCGATGCCGGGCTACGCGAACTCTGGCAAACCGGTTACATGCACAATCGGGTCAGGATGATCGTCGCATCTTTTCTG
>JAOTUD010000289.1 GCA_029864065.1 Gammaproteobacteria bacterium
TTGTTTTTTATGAGTCTGGTCAGGGACACCAATATCAACATGGTGGTGCATCCCAGCGTCAGCGGCGAAATCTCGCTGGATTTGAAAAATGTCACGGTACGCGAGGTAATGGACCTTGCGCGCGAAGTTTACGGCTACGAATACAAGCAAAACGGCACCGGTTATATCGTGCTGCCGGCACGCATTCAATCGCGTATCTTCGCGGTCGATTATCTCAACGTCAGCCGCAGCGGCGAATCGATGATGACTGTCAGTTCGGGCCAGATCCAGGATACCGATACCAGTTCCGATTCCGGTTCCAGCACGAGCACCTCATCGACATCGACTTCGCTTAAGTCCAGCAGTATCAATACCCGGATAAACGCCGACTTCTGGAGCGAACTGAAAGCCACGCTGACCTCCATCGTTGGTGACGGCGAGGGGCGTTCCATCGTTGTCGACCGCCATTCGGGCCTGGTCATCGTGCGCGCGATGCCGGGTGAATTGCGCGACGTCGGGGCTTACCTCGCGAACGCGCAGGACAACATGCAGCGCCAGGTTATTCTCGAGGCCAAGGTGATCGAGGTCGTGCTCAACGACAGTTTTCAGTCGGGCATAGACTGGGCCGCGATTTCGAAGAGCCGTAATTTCTCGATCGGCAGCAATAGCGTGGTCGGTGGCACAGCGGGCTCCGCCGTAATCAACGCCGCCGACGATGTGGTCGTATCCTCCGGCCTGGACGTCACCAATACGCCTTTCGCCAACCTGTTCGCGGTGGGCAGCTCGTCGAACACCTTCGGCGCCCTGATTACGCTGCTGAATACCCAGGGCGACGCGCAAGTCCTGTCGAGCCCGCGGGTATCGACCGTGAACAACCAGAAAGCGGTAATCAAGGTGGGCTCGGACGAGTTTTTTGTCACCGAGGTCTCGTCGTCCACAACCTCGGGTACCGGCGGAACCACGACCAATCCCGAACTGACCCTGACCCCGTTTTTCTCGGGCATAGCACTTGACGTTACCCCGCAAATCAGCGCCTCGGGCGAGGTGATTCTGCATATTCATCCAAGCGTCAGCGAAATCACCGATCAGCTGAAGAGCATCACCGTCGGCGGAGAAAGCTTCGAGCTACCGCTCGCCTTCAGTACGGTGCGCGAGTCGGATTCCATCGTCAAGGCCAGCAACGGCCAGGTGGTCGTAATCGGCGGCCTGATGCAGAACAGCACCAACGATCAGAACGCCGGGGTGCCCGGCGCCAGCGATGTGCCGTTTTTTGGCGAGTTGTTCAAGCAGAAGCAAAAGGTCAACCGGCGCAGCGAACTGGTCATCCTGTTGCGACCGATCGTCGTCGACAAGAACCGGACCTGGTCCAGTTATATCCAGCAAAGCGCGGACCGGGTACAGCAGATAAAAACGAAACCCGCGGAAGATGAGTGATGTACGAGCGCTACTATGGCCTGTCGGAAAAGCCCTTCGGCCTGACTCCCGATACCGAGTTCTTCTACCAGTCCTTCACCCACCAGCAGGCGCTCAACGTGTTGCTGGTGGCGATCCGCTCCGGCGATGGCTTTATCAAGGTAACCGGCGAGGTCGGTACCGGCAAGACCCTGCTATGCCGCAAACTGCTTGAGGCGCTGGAGGCCGAATTCGACACCGTCTACATCCCTAACCCCTACATGAACAGCTGCGCCCTGCTCGACGCGGTGCTGGCCGAAATGGGTATTGCCGAAAGGCTGGAAAGCAATAGTCACCTGGCCTGCATCACCGATTACCTGCTCGATAATGCGCGCCGCAACAGGGCTACGGTAATCATCCTCGACGAAGCGCAGGCGCTGCCCGAGGAATGCCTCGAGGCGATTCGCCTGCTGAGTAACCTCGAAACCGGTAAGCGGAAACTGGTGCAGATCGTACTTTTCGGGCAGCCCGAGCTCGATGTCAGGCTTGCGCAGAGCAACATCCGCCAACTGCGCCAACGCATCATGCATGCTTATCAACTGCAGCCGTTGAACCAGGCCTCGGTTCGATCATACCTGCAACATCGCATTAAATCGGCCGGGTACCGCGGCCCCGAGCTGTTCGATCACGGCGCGCTGCGCCGCGTGCAAAAATTCAGCCAGGGAATTCCGCGGGTCATCAACGTGCTGTGCAACAAGGCCATGATGCTCGCCTATGCCAGCGGCGAATTCTACGTGACGCGCAAGCACATCGAGGCCGCCGCGGCCGATAGTCAGCTGCAATGAGCGTAATCAACAACGTCTTGAAGGATCTCGAGACCAGGGAAAGCCGGTTTACCCCGATCGAAATAACGTCGGTCGCGTCACCGCCGGCGTCCCGGCGTGATCCGAAACCGCTGCTGTTGGGCGCGCTGCTGCTGTTGCTGCTGGCGGCGGCGGGATGGGTTTATCTGCAACCGGGCCGTGCCCCCGGCGCCGAAGCCTCGGTTGCGGTAATCGAACCGATCGATGTCGAAGCCGACACGGCGGTCCTGGCGCCGCAGCCCGCCGCGATCCCGGTCGACGATAGCGCGATGCCTGGCGAGATCGTCGTCGGCAACCAGATCGTCGGCCTGCAGCTGCGCGAGTCCGAGCAGGAAATGCGCATGGAATTCGTGTTGCGGGACAGGGTGGTCGCCTACCTCAAGGAGCGCGGCGAGAACAGCTTCGGATACCACTTGCGACAGGTGGAAAGCCGGATTACCGCGCCGGTGATAAAGGATAACCGCTGGATTCGCGACCTCGCGATTGCTGCGTCTGGAAATGGTGTCGATATATATTTTGAAACCACGGCCGATATCCTGGTCGAAACCCGCCAAAGCCTGGTCGATGGCGAGCCGGTCTGGGCGATCAACCTGAGGCAGTCGCAGGTAACGGCCGCCGCGGAGCCCGCGATCGCGGCTGCTTCGCTCGCGCCGGTTAGCGAGATCCGGCCCGTTGTCGCGGACGAGGGTGTCGCGGCGCCTGCGATCGCAGCGCCCGCTGCGGACAGGGTCGAACAAGCGCCGACGGACGAAGCAGAAGCGTCGCCGGATTCCCCTGCCGATGCCCAGGAGGTCAGGGTTGAAATCCGCTCCACCAATCCAAATGCCGAATCGGAGAACCAGCTCGAGTACGCGGTCGATCTGATTCGGTCAGGTCGGCCGGCGGACGCCGAAAACCTGTTGCGAGGGCTGCTCGGCGGCAACGAAGACTATAACGCTCGCCAGCATTTGCTCGTTCTTTACAGTCGCCAGAACCAGTCTGGCCGTTTCACCCGTTTGCTGCAGGAATCCATCAACCGCTATCCGCAGGATCAGCTGTTTCGCACCGAGCACGCGCGCGCGCTGTTCCAGGGCGCGGCTTACCGCGCGGTGATCCGGCTATTCGCCGCGCACACCGCGCTCGATGCAGCCCAGCAGGCGCTGATCGCGGCCAGTTACCAGCGTCTCGACGAGCACGACGACGCGGTCAGGCACTATCGGCTCGCGCTAGAGCTCGATGCGGGCAACGCCAGGAACTGGATCGGGCTCGGTATATCGCAGGAACACACGTCGGCGTTCGTGGATGCGCTAGACTCGTATCAACGGGCGGCTCGACTCGGTACGCTGAGCAGCCGCCTGCAGGCTTTTGTCGATAAGCGGAGCGACACGCTCAGACAGGTGTTGAACTAATGGCGTTTACCAAGAAGATAAGGCTGGGCGACCTGCTGGTCGAAAAAGGACTGATCACCGATGACCAGTTGCAGCACGCGCTCGGCGAACAGAAAAAACTGGGGCGCAAGCTTGGCGGAACCCTGATCGAACTTGGCATGATCGATGAAAGCAGCCTGCTCAATCTGCTGGCCGGGCAGCTGAACATCCCGTTGATCGATATCAATAATTACAACTACGACAACGAGGCCGCCAAGTTACTCGCGGAATCGATCGCGCGGCGTTACCGCGCGCTGGTGCTCGAGGATCGCGGCGAGGATTACCTGGTGGCGATGGCCGACCCGACCGATATCTACGCGCTCGATGAAATTCAGAGCAAGCTCGACAAGCCGGTGAGCATGGCGATCGTGCGCGAGTCGGCGCTGCTCGATCACTTCGACCTGGTCTACCGGCGCACCGAGGAAATCAGCGCGCTGGCAAGCGAGCTGGGACAGGATTTATCCGATACGGCAATGGATCTGAGCGAGCTGTTACAGACCGAGATGACCGATGCGCCGGTGGCGAAACTGTTGCAGTCCATCTTCGAAGACGCGGTCCAGGTAGGCGCTTCCGATATCCATATCGAGCCCGATCAGCACGTGATCCGGGTTCGCCAGCGGGTCGACGGTGTGCTGCAGGAGCAGGTGATGAAGGAAACCCAGATCGCGCCGGCGGTGGTGGTGCGGTTGAAGCTGATGTGCGGTCTCAATATTTCGGAGAAACGCCTGCCGCAGGACGGTCGCTTTCACGTGCTGGTCAACAACCGCGACATCGACGTACGCCTGTCGACAATGCCGGTCCAGTACGGCGAGTCGGTGGTCATGCGCCTGCTCGATCAGACCAGCGGCGCGCTCGAACTCGAACACCTGGGTTTGCCGCCGGAAATGCTGCATCGTTTTCGCAAAAACTTTCATTTGCCCAACGGTATGGTCCTGGTCACGGGCCCCACTGGTAGCGGCAAGACCACGACGCTCTACGCCGCGCTGTCGGAGCTCAACGTCAGGGAATCCAAGATCGTCACGGTCGAAGACCCGGTGGAGTACCGCCTCGAGCGCATCAGCCAGGTGCAGGTCAACCCCCGCATCGGGCTGACCTTCGCCAGCGTGTTGCGCTCGGCGTTGCGCCAGGACCCGGACATCATCATGGTCGGCGAAATGCGCGACGCCGAAACCGTCGAAA
>JAOTUD010000291.1 GCA_029864065.1 Gammaproteobacteria bacterium
CAGTACGTTGGCCAGGGTATTTCCGCCGGCCACGTCGATCGCCGCGGTCCATAGCTCCTTGCCGAGCGGACGCGGTTTCTCGGCAAAACCGGCCCGGTCGATGACGTCCGCGGCGCCGAGACCGGTCAAAAAATCTGTTTCGTTCATGCGCCCGGTGGTCGCGACGACACGGTGGCCGAGCTTGCTCAAGATGGCGACCGCGACGCTGCCAACCCCGCCGGACGCGCCGGTTACGAGAATATCGCCGTCACCCGGCCTGACGCCGTGCTGCTCGAGCGCCATGATGCAGAGCATCGCGGTATAGCCCGCGGTTCCGATCGCCATCGCGCGGCGCATATCCATGCCCTCGGGCATTGGCACCAGCCAGTCCCCGCTGACGCGTGCCTTCTGCGCATAACCGCCAGAGTGCACCTCGCCGACGCCGAAGCCGTTCAGGATGACCTGGTCGCCCTCGCTAAAATCGGCGTGGCCGGATTCGATCACGGTACCGCTGAAATCGATGCCCGGGGTCAGTGGAAACTTGCGGATAATCGCCGATCTGCCGGTCAGGGCCAGGCCGTCCTTGTAGTTGAGCGTGGTGTATTCGACGCGCACCGTGACGTCGCCTTCCATCAAATCGCTGTCATCTAGTTGCGTCAGTTTACAACGCTGCCCGTCCTCGTTTTTACCGATCTGATAAGCCTGAAACTGCTCCGCCATGGATGCTACCTACCATTTTCTATTTGTAAGACAAATCATGTTAAAGTAATTGCCCTGCAAATGCATCCGTAAACTAAGGGTCGAAAAGTGCCGCAAACTGCAGTCGCCAAGGCGAGTATTTCGAAGCAGATCGCCGAGCAATTGCGCAGCGCGATCGTCACCGGGCAGTTCAAAATCGGCGAACGTTTGCCAACCGAGGATGAACTCGCGCAGCGCTACGGCGTGTCGCGATCGAGCGTGCGCGAAGCCCTCAAGCGTCTCGCCGCGCAAAACCTGGTGCGCGCGCGGCGCGGATCGACCGGCGGCAATTTCGTGGTGCAGCCGAGTTACGAAGAGCTCGCCGAATCCCTGGGCGCAGCCGCTACCCTGCTGGTCGGCCTCGGCGCGCTCGGCATCGACGAAATTATCGGGGCGCGCCGCGCCCTGCAGGGCGGTTGCCTCGACCAGGCGATTACCCACGCGACCCGGGAGCACCTGGCGAACATCGAGGCGGCATTATTGCGCCAGCAGGACCCCGGCATCAGCGATGAAGCTTTCTGCCGGGCCGACGTCGCCTTCCATCGCGCGCTGGTCGACGCGACCGGTAACGGCATGTTGCGCTTCGTCATGTATACCGTTATCGAGGCCCTGATCCCGGTCACCAACATGGTGGTCTCGGTGGTGCGCGAGCGTGGCGACATTATTTCGCTGCACCGGCAGATGCTGGAGCGACTGAGGAAGCGTGACCGCGATGGCCTGAGAGCGAGTATGGATCAATTGCTCGATTACCTGTTGCTGAAGTTCGAACAGGCGAGCGCGGGACGAGCCTAGGGCAGCGTGATGCTGTCGCCGCTGATATACAGCCAGGCCGCGGTCGCGAGCACGACCAGGATTAGCGCGACGCCGATTCGCGCAAGGCGAGCGTCCACGGCACGGTCCTGTTCGAAGCCGTGAACGAGTTCGCGCATGCGCCGCAATGCACCGACCGCGAGCTTGTGCCGTTTGTAAGCTTCGACGACCTGTTCAGACCTTGCGCTATCGGATTCCATCGTGCCTGTTGTTAACCAGCATTAAAAACTATAATGGACCCGGGCTTCACATTTTACAAATGTAACTAATTATCGAATTCACCGAGGCAACAAATTGATTCCCATCATATTATCCGGCGGCTCCGGGACCAGGCTCTGGCCCCTGTCGCGCAAGATGTACCCGAAGCAGTTTCTGAGCCTGCTGCATGACGAAACCATGTTGCAAAAAACCCTGCAGCGACTCGAGGGACTCGATCACGAGGCCCCAACCGTGGTGTGCAACGACGAGCATCGCTTCATCGTCGCCGAACAGGCGCGCCAGATCGGCGTCGAGGACATATCGATCATTCTCGAACCCTTCGGCAGGAATACCGCGCCGGCAATCGCGGTCGCCGCGATGCACGCCGCGCAGCAGGTCGAAAACCCGGTATTGCTGGTGCTGACCGCCGATCACGAGATTCCGGACCAGGAAGCCTTTGCCGATGTCGTCAGGCAGGCCCTGCCGCTGGCCGAGGCCGGCAAGCTCGTGACCTTCGGCATCGTGCCGACCCATGCGGCAACCGGCTACGGCTATATCAAGCGCGGCGCCGCCAGCAGCAACGGCTACATCGTCGACCAGTTCGTCGAAAAACCCGATCGCGACACCGCGTTACGGTACCTGGAGTCGGACGATTATTACTGGAACAGCGGCATGTTCATGTTCCGCGCGCAGGCTTACCTGGACGAACTCGAAAGATTCAAGCCCGACATGGTCGCTCACTGCGCCCAGGCGGCCGCAAACATGCGTGAGGATATCGGTTTCCTGCGGCTGGATGCGGATGCCTTCGCAAAATGCGATGCCGACTCCATCGACTACGCGGTGATGGAAAAGACCGATCTCGCATGCGTGATGCCTATGGATGCCGGCTGGAGCGATATCGGCAGCTGGTCGTCGCTGTGGGAGCAGGGAGAGAAGGACGAGCATGGCAACGCCACGCGCGGCGACGTTATGACCACCGATACCGAAAATTCGATCGTGCACGCGGAAAGCCGCCTGGTCGCGACGGTCGGGGTCAGCGACCTCGTTATCGTCGAAACCCAGGACGCGGTGCTGGTCGCCTCGCGAGATAAAGCGCAGGAAGTCAAGCAGATCGTCGCACAGCTGGCGCGGGATAGCCGCGAGGAAGAGAATTTCCACCGCATCGTCTACCGCCCATGGGGCAGTTTCGATTCGGTGGATGCGGGCGACGGTTACAAGGTCAAGCGCATCAGCGTCAAGCCCGGCGCGCGGCTGTCGAAACAAATGCATCATCATCGTGCCGAACACTGGGTCGTCGTCAGGGGCACCGCGCGCGTGTTTCGCGACGACAAGGTTTTCGACCTGCACGAGAACGAATCGGTATTCATTCCGCTAGGCGCGACCCACTACCTGGAAAATCCGGGCGACGAACCGCTCGAAATCATCGAAGTGCAGTCGGGCTCGTATCTCGGCGAAGACGATATCGTTCGTTTCGACGATATTTACGGGCGCAGCGATAGCTAAATTGATAGAATTGACCTGGATTCGCCCTGTTTTGTCATCAAATCGGTTATTCATTAACGATGAGCGATCAAGACCCCAATCAATTCGACGACACGCTGCTCGAAGAGGAGCTTGAATACCCCGACTGGTTCAAGATCAGCCTCGGCAACCTGAACGACGATATCGCCGAGGCTCGCGCCGCCGGCAAGTTCGGCATCATGGTCTACTACGGGCAAAAACGCTGCGCCTATTGCGGAAAGTTTTTCGAGATCAACCTCGCCGACGAATCCATCCAGCATTATATTCGCGAGCACTTCGACGCCGTTCCGGTCGATATCTGGGGCATAGAGGAATTTGTCGATACCGATGGTAATACCTACAGCGAGCGCGAATTGTCGCTGCGCTACGAAGCCAACTTTACGCCATCGCTGGTGTTTTACGATAACCAGGGCAGGCCGGTTTACCGCCTGCGCGGTTACTACCCGCCCTACCAGTTTGGCGCCGTGCTGCATTACTTGATCGAGGGCTTTTACCGCGTCGAGAAGTTCCGCGACTACCTCGAGCGCGCCGAGCCCGACCTGTTTTTCACGTCCGGAGACCTGATCGAGCGCGACTTTATCTCAGGACCGCCCTACCATCTCGATCGCAGCCGTCAAAAGTCGGACAGACCGCTCGCGGTAATCTTCGCACAGGGTTCCTGCCACGCCTGTGAACTGCTACATAGCGGCCCACTGTCGCAGCAGGAGATACTCGCTGAAATCGAAAAGATGGACGTGGTGCAGTTGAACCTGCTTGCCGACACCGCGCTGATCACGCCCGCAGGCAGGAGCACCACGGCGAAACAGTGGGGCAAGGAACTCAACCTGTTTTATACTCCGACCATCGTCCTGTTCAGCCCCGAGGGTCGGGAAATCATGCGTATCGATTCGGTGGTCCAGTTTTACCGGCTGTGGGGAGTGCTCGATTACGTCAACCGGCGTGGTTACGAAAAAAATATCGATTACCAGGCCTGGCGCCTGCAACAGCGAGAAACCGTCGAATAGGCCAGGCGCATATGAAACCGCAAATCCCGGAACGCGGATCGCTTGCGCAACAGGTCATAGACACCTGCCTCGCGATGAATACCCACGGCATCAACCAGGGCAGCGCCGGCAACGTCAGCCTGCGCTGCCGGGACGGTTTCCTGATCACCCCGTCGGGTATGCCCTATGATCGACTAACGCCAGATGACATCGTCTTCGTCGACCTGGACGGCAAACCGTCCGGTGCCCTGCGACCATCGAGCGAATGGCGTATGCATCGCGACATATACGCGCAACGGCCCGAAGCTGGCGCGGTGCTGCACGCGCATTCGACCTTCGCGACCGCGCTGTCCTGCCTGCGTATCGATATACCGGCCTTCCACTACATGATCGCGGTCGCCGGCGGCGCCGATATCCGCTGCGCCGATTACGCGCTGTTCGGCACCCAGCAACTGTCCGACAACATGCTGGTCGCTCTCGAGGGGCGGCGCGCCTGCCTGCTGGGCACCCACGGCATGATTTGCTTCCATGACGACATCGAGCGGGCGTTATGGCTCGGAATCGAGGTCGAAACG
>JAOTUD010000290.1 GCA_029864065.1 Gammaproteobacteria bacterium
GCGCCTGGGCGCAGACCAGGTGATGGCGTTTATCGCCGAGCCCGTGGTCGGTGCGACGCTCGGCGCGGTACCCGCGGTGGACGGCTACTTCAAGCGCATCCGCGAAATCTGCGACCAGTACGGGGTGCTGCTGATCCTCGACGAAGTCATGTGCGGCATGGGACGCACCGGCAGCCTGTACGCCTGCGACCAGGACGACATCGCCCCGGATATCATGACGATCGCGAAAGGCCTCGGTGCGGGCTACCAGCCGATCGGCGCGATGCTATGTACCGATAAAATTTACCAGGCGCTCGAGCAGGGTTCTGGATTCTTTCAGCATGGTCACACCTACCTTGGCCACCCGGTGGCCTGCGCGGCAGCGCACGCGGTGGTCAGGAAAATCATGGACCGACGCATGCTCGACCGGGTACTGGCACAGGGCGTGCGCTTGCACAAGGAGCTGCTCGAAAAGTTCGGCGAACACCCGAACGTCGGCGATATCCGCGGCCGCGGCCTGTTTTTCGGGCTCGAGTTCGTGCGTGATCGCGACACCCGGGCGCCGTTTCCGCCGCAGCTCGGCTTTCACCGGAAATTAAAGGCGGCGGCGTTCGAGGCGGGCATGATCTGCTACCCGATGGGCGGTACCATCGACGGCCAGCAGGGCGATCACGTGCTGCTCGCGCCGCCCTTCATCATCGAGGTCGATCATATCGACGAAATCGTCAGCAAGCTCGATACCGCGGTCAACTCCTTACTGCGCTCTTTAAGACGCGTCACGTCATTATCATGGTAGCGCCGAACGGCGCGCGCAAGACCAGGTCCGATCACGCCAGCCTGCCGGTCTCGATCGCAGACACGGTCAGCGAAGCCGCGCTCTGCCACGCCGCGGGTGCGAGCGCCCTGCACGCGCACGTGCGCGGCGCGCATGACGAGCACGTGCTCGACGCCGGGCTTTACCGCGAGCTGATCGCCGAGATGTCGGCCCGGGTGCCGGGCATGCTGGTGCAGGTTACTTCCGAGGCGGTCGGAATTTACACGCCGCAACAGCAGGTCGACTGCATCGAGGCGGTGGTACCGCAAATGGTCAGCATGTGCTTACGCGAAATCAGCTCCGGTTTCGAACAGCCCGAGTTCGCGCGTCGGTTTTTCGCCTGGTGCGACGACAACGCAGTGCACGTCCAGCATATCGTTTTCTCGGCCGAAGAATTTCAGCACTTTCTCGACTACCGCGACCAGGGCGTGATCCCGGCCGGCCACCGCTGCGTGCTGTTCGTGCTGGGCCGCTATAACGTCAACTTCCAGTCCGAGCGCGCCGATCTCGATCCTTTTCTAGAGCATGACCTAAGCGGCCTCGACTGGTTTACCTGCGCCTTCGGCCAGCGCGAGCAGGATTGCGTCATGGCCGCGATCGAGGCCGGCGGCAACGCCCGCATCGGCTTCGAAAACAACCTGTACCTGCCGAACGGCGAGGTGGCGCCCAATACCGCGGCGCTGGTGGCAAGCCTGGTCAGCGCGATCGAGGCAAAAGACCTGTCCGTGGCCGATTCCGCGCTAGCGCGTCAGTCGCTCGGCATCCGCAACGCGTAAACCAGCAGCAGCGTCGCGACGACGCAAAAACCGGCCAGGATCAGCGTGATCGCGAGGAACGATACCTGCCATTGCAGCAGGGTACCCACCGCGGCCGGACCCAGCGCCGAGGAAAACACCATGATCGCATTGGTCAGCGACTTGATCGCACCGAGGTGCCTGGGACCGTAGAGTTCGGCCCACAGCGCGCTCAGGCCGGTAAAGTAAATTCCCGACGTCATCCCCTGCAGCAACATGAAAGGCCACACCAGGTAGACATGGCTCGACAGGTTGATCGTGACCAGTGCCAGCGCGAGCGGCAACAGGAAAAACGGCAGCACCCGCCGCGCACTGAAACGATCGATCAGGACGCCGGAATAGATGGTCACCGCTACCGAAACCATCGAGTACAGCCAGTAATTCCCGGTCACCCACAGGCTGCTCCAGTCCTTGGCGCGCGCGATCTCGTGCGGAAAGAAGAACAGCGCGGTGCCGATCATCGGCGTCGCGATCAATGCCGGTAGCAGGTAATAAAAACGCGCTTCGGCGAGCATTTGCCGGCGCGTGTAGTCGCGTCGGCCGCCCGCCTCGGCGGCTCGTTTCTCGAGGTCGGCGGCGTGCGTCGCGTGACGCAGCTTTTGCCCCTTCAGCAACCACAGCGCCGGCAGCAGCGACAACAGCACCGCGACGGCCACGACCTGGAAGGTATCGCGCCAGCCCCACAACGTCGCCGCATACAGGCCCGCGACCGGCAGCAGCGCCTCGCCGCAGGCGTAACCGATCGCGGCCAGCGCAATCGCCTTGCCGCGGTCGTGATCGTAGTAGCGCGCCATCGACGTGATGCCGGCGTGGCTGGCCAGGCCCTGGCCGAACTGGCGCAGCATGAATATGGCAACCACCAGCAGCAGCGGCGACGTCACCGAGCCCATCACCAGGCAGGCCGCGGCGAGTCCGAGCAGGACCAGCCCGGAGAACAGGCGCAGATCGAGCCGGTCGATCAACGGGCCGCTCCAGTTGATCACCAGCGCCGAGGCCAGCGTGCCGAGCATGTAAATCCGCCCCCAGCTGCCGGCGTCGAGCCCGAAGTCGGCCTGGATGCCCGGGCCAAACACGCCGATGAAATAGGTTTGCCCGGCGCTCGACAGGAACGCCAGAAAAAAACCGAATCCGAGGAAGCGGGGATTGGCGCGGGCGAAGCGCCAGTAATCGACGAGCATTAAGTATTCTTGTTATGCAGCTGCAGAGGGGCGCAACATTATCAGGAAACCCGCCGAAAACCTATGGCCCTGGCGGGTGTGGGCCGAGCGCGCCAGGCGCGGGCCAGCGGGCGCAAAATCGGGTTCCGTCTAGCGGGAACCGAACAGTTTTTGCACCCGCGCCAGCAGTGATGGAGAAGACGGCTTTTCGTCGTCGAAATACTGTTGCACCAGCTCCCTGCGGATCTTCTCCCGCCGACGCTCGGCGCGGTCCCTGCCCACCGCGCAGCTGACCACCTGGGTAATGTCGGTGATCAGGCTGTTATCGGTAGTGTCCGTTAAATCGGTTCTGTCCGAACCGGGTAACGTGGTTTCAGTGCTCATCTGGGCAAACCCGTGCAAATAGTTTCCGCTCCTGCTGGTTTAATTCCGCTACAACTCGTCTCGATGAGTTGACCCTGTAGCGTAACAGCCTATTTTTGCACCCGCATCGCCCGAATGGGTTAAATCGTTAATCCGGGGACAGTTTACTTAATTCAATTCCCGTACCGCCAAACAGGTAAAATGTCCCCGCGATTCGGTATAAAATTGTTATTTTTGCGCTATTAATACGCTGCAGGACGGGCTGAAAACTGGACACGCGCGACGGATTCATCGAAACCATCGGCAATACCCCGCTGATACGGCTGCGAACCGCTTCCGAGGCGACCGGCTGCGAAATTCTCGGCAAGGCCGAGTTCCTGAACCCCGGCGGCTCGGTCAAGGATCGCGCCGCGTGGTGGATGATTCGCGAGGCCGAAAGGGACGGCGCGCTACAGCCCGGCGACACTATCGTCGAGGGCACCGCTGGCAACACCGGTATCGGCATCGCGCATGTCTGCAACGCGCGCGGCTACGATTGCGTCATCTTCATGCCGGACAACCAGTCGCGCGAAAAGGTCGAAATCCTCGAAACCCTGGGCGCCGAGGTGCGCGTGGTGCCGACGGTGCCTTACAGCAACGACATGAACTACCAGAAGCAGGCCGACCGTTACGCGCGCGCGCGCGACGGCGCGCTCTGGGTAAACCAGTTCGACAACACCGCCAACCGGCGCGCGCACTACGAATCGACCGGCCCCGAGATCTGGCGGCAGACCGACGGCGCCATCGACGCTTTCGTCTGCGCGGTCGGCACCGGCGGCACCATCGCCGGCGTTTCGCAGTACCTCAAGCAGCAACGGGACAATATCGAAATCATGCTGCTGGACTGTGTCGGCAGCGCGCTATTCAACTATGTCACGACGGGCGTCGCAACGCTGAGCGAGGGCAGCTCGATCACGGAGGGAATCGGCAACGCGCGCATCACCGACAACCTCGCCGGCGCCGCCATCGACGGGGCATTGCAGATTTCCGACCAGGACATGATCGACACGGTATATCGCCTGTTGCGCGAGGAAGGCTGGTTTCTCGGCTCGAGCACAGGGGTCAACGTCTACGGTGCGATCGAGGTCGCGCGGCGGCTCGGCCCGGGTCACACGGTCGTGACCGTCCTGTGCGACGGCGGCGGCAAGTATCGCTCGCGTCTTTACAATCGGCAGTGGCTCGAAGATAAGGGCTTCCGGGTAGCCTGAACCTATTACGGGGACAGTTTACTTATATAGCGGGAATCGGTTTTAATTAAGTAAACTGTCCCCGAAATTCGTGAAAATCGTGTCTTGCTATATGCTATATAAGTAAACTGTCCCCGAAATTCGTATACTCTCGTTTCTGTAACGAGAAACAGTCACAAATCAGGGAGAGCCATGGCCGAAATACACCCCCAGCTGCTCGACGACTGCATTGTCCTGGGTCGATTCCAGTTATGTCACCTGTTATTGATGAACGATCGCAACTACCCGTGGATCATCCTTGTGCCCGATCGCGAAAATACCCGCGAAATTTATGAGCTCGACGCCGAGGATCGGCAGCAATTACTCAGGGAATCCTGCCTGCTGTCGGAATTCCTGATGGGTGAATTCAAGGGCGACAAGCTCAACGTCGCCGCGCTCGGCAACCAGGTTCCGCAGCTGCACCTGCATCAT
>JAOTUD010000292.1 GCA_029864065.1 Gammaproteobacteria bacterium
GGTGTCGATGCGCTTGCGCTGGCATAATCTCTCAAATACCCGCAGCGCCGCGGCCACAACTTCGGGCCCGATACCGTCGCCGGGCAAAACAAGTAGTTTGAAAGGTTTCGCCATGCCATCTGTTCCGCTGGAATCGCCGTTAGCTTATAGGCGATTCGGCACCAGGTAAATCTTAGCGTGACAACTTTTTCAGGCACTCGAGGTAGGCGGCCTCGTCGGGAGTCTGCTTGTTCCGTTGCGCGTTCCACAGGGACTGCCCGAGGCATTCCATCATCGCGTGTTCGGCCTCGTGCCGGCCCCGGTCCGCGACCAGGCCGTCGTAAACCGATTTGATTCCGGCTGGTCGGTCGGCGCTAGCCTGTTCGCGCAGCGCAATGTGCATACCCATGTGCAGGAAGGGATTGGTTTGTCCCTGCTCCGGGGTAAAGTCGCGCTGCCGGATGTCTTCGCCCGTGTCCAACAGTGTGTGGTACTCGGGATGAATTCCGATAACCTCGGCGATCAGCGACTCCATCGGTTCGAGCAGCAGCCGTTGCCGCATCTTGTTCCAGACGGTGAGATATACCTGGCGTACTTCGTCGCGTGACTGAACCATGCCTAGTCGATATTCTTATGTCTGAATTCGCACAGGTCGGCGATGATGCAGCTGCCGCAGCGCGGCTTGCGCGCGATGCAGGTATAGCGCCCGTGCAGGATCAGCCAGTGGTGCGCGTCCAGTCTGAATTCCGGCGGCACGAACTTCAGCAGTTTTTTTTCGACTTCCAGTACATCCCTGCCGGGCGCGATGCGGGTGCGGTTCGAGACGCGGAATATATGCGTATCGACCGCAATCGTCGGGTGCCCGAAAGCGACGTTCAGAACCACGTTCGCGGTTTTACGGCCGACCCCGGGCAGGGCTTCCAGCGCGGTGCGATCGTCGGGCACCTCGGAATGGTGCTCGTCGACGAGCATCCTGCAGGTGGCGATGACGTTCTTCGCTTTCGAATTGAAAAGTCCGATAGTCTTGATGTATTCCCTGACGCCTGCTTCGCCCAGCGCCAGCATTTTTTCGGGTGTATCGGCAACCGCGTAGAGCCTGGCGGTAGCCTTGTTGACGCTGACGTCGGTCGCCTGGGCCGACAGTAGCACCGAGATCAGCAGTTCGAAATTGGAGCGGTATTCCAGCTCCGAGCGCGGCTGTTCGATATGCTCGCGCAGGCGCGCAAAGATCCGGTAACGTTTGTGCGCGTTCATGCGCCTTCGGCGAGGGGTTCGGCGGTTTCCGTTTTTTCCTGGGGACGCAGGTCGAGCCAGTTCTTGGCGCCTATCAGTAGCGCCAGTCCGAAGAAAGCTCCCGGCGGCAGGACAGCCAGCAGGAACCCGGGATAGTCCTGGTTGAGGTGGATGGTCAGGGATTTCGCCGCTGCGCCGAACATCAGGTGGGCGTTTGCAAACAGCGTGCCGAAGCCGACGATTTCGCGCAGGCCCCCGAGCAGGGCGAGTACGCCAAGAAAGCCCATCCCCATCATCAGGCCGTCCAGCGCCGCGGGGCCCACCGGGTTGCGTGATGCGAATCCCTCGGCGCGGCCGATAATCGCGCAATTGGTGACGATGAGCGGAATAAAGATTCCGAGCACGAGGTATAAGTCGTAGAAAAGAGCCTTCATACCCAGCTCGATGATCGTCACCACCGACGCGATGATAAGAACGAAGACCGGCAGGCGCACCTCCTTGCGCACGAAGCCACGTATCAGCGAAACGATCGTGTTGGACAATACCAGCGTAATCAGCGTTGCGATGCCGAGGCCGACGCCGTTGATCACCGTGCTGGTGACGGCGAGCAGTGGACACAGCCCGAGCAGCTGCACCAGAGCGACGTTGTTGCCCCACAGGCCGTTACGGATAATTTCGTTATTGTTGGTCATGCCATAATCTTCAGTCGAAAATCATATCAGCGTTTTGCAGATAGTACAGTAGCGTGTTTCTGACCGCGGCCACCACCGCGCGTGGTGTAATCGTGGCGCCGCTCAACTGGTCGAATTCGCCGCCGTCGCGCCGCACGCGCCAGTCGCTCGTGTCCGGGTTGGTCAGCGATTTTCCGTCGAAACCCTTTATCCATGAAGATTTCCTGATCTCGATGCCGTCGCCGAGGCCGGGCGTTTCGGCGTGCCTGACGACGCGCACGCCGGCCAGGCTGCCGTCGACGTAAACGCCCACCAGTAAATATATCCTGCCGTTGTAGCCGTCGGGGGCAACGCTGTTGAAAACCACCGCCACCGGCTTTCCCTGCAGCCGCGCCCGGTACGCCTTGCTTGCCTCTTCGGTACCGAGCAGGGTCGACGGCGGCAGCTCCAGCGTATCGGCGGCAATATCGTTGTCGAGCCTGTCGCGGGGCAGCAGCGCGTAAAGGTTACGCAGCAATACACGGCGCTCGTTCTCGACGATGGCGTCGCTGGTGCCGAACTCGGTCAGCGCCACCAGCGTGGTACCGACCGCCGCGAACAGCCACAGGAACAGGCCTGAAATCAGGATCTGGCGCCGGCCGACGGCGATCATTGTTCGCCGTAAACGCGCGGCTGCGTGTAGTAATCGATTAGCGGCACGCACATGTTGGCCAGCAGCACCGCGAACGCGACCCCGTCGGGATAACCGCCCCATACGCGGATGACGTAGATCAGCATACCGATCAGCAAACCGTAGTAAATTCGTCCCTTGTCCGTGGTGGCCGCGCTAACCGGGTCGGTGGCGATGAAAAACGCGCCGATCACGACGGCGCCCGACATCAGGTGAAATAGCGGCGACGCGTGGTTTTGCGGATCCAGCAGGTAAAAGATCAGCGACAGGGTCAGCACCCCGGCCAGCACGGAAACCGGGATATGCCAGCGGATCGTGCGTGTCGCCAGCAGGTAGATGCCGCCGACGAACCAGCACAGCGCGACCCATTCCCAGCCGGCGCCGCCATAGGCGCCGAACAGCGGGGACTGGCGAATTTCATCGATCGGGATATTTTGCCCGAGCTCGGTCTTGACCTGGTCCAGCGGCGTCGCCGCGCTGAGCGCGTCCCACTGGCTGATATCGGCGCTGCCAAAACTGTAGGCAAGCGCATCGGCAACGCCCAGCGTTGCGCCGCTGACCGACGCGGGCAGGTACCAGGCGGTCATTTCCCGCGGAAACGAAATCAGCAGCACCACGTAACCCACCATTGCCGGGTTGAACGGGTTGAAACCGAGGCCGCCGTAGAGGTGCTTGCCGGCTATCATCGCGAAACCCATGCCAACGCCGACCAGCCACCAGGGCACGTGCATCGGCAGGCAAAGCGCGAACAGCCAGGCGGCGACCACCGCGCTGAAATCGGTCAGGTGCGGCATAACCGGCTTTGCGCGCAGCCTTAGAATAGCGCCCTCGAAGGCCAGCGCAAAAATGATCGCGAGGATAATATTGATGATGACCCCGGGCCCGAATAACCAGGCGTAAGCGACCGTGCCGGGCAGCAGCGCGACAATGACGCGCAGCATTAGTCGTTTCAGCTTGTTGCCCGGGGCAAGGTAAGGCGAAGACACGATGACGCTGGTCACCGGGTTTCTTCCTGCGCCGCCTTCTTGCGTTCCCTGACCCGTTCCAGCGCGGCCTGTACCGGGTCCGCAAACGTCGTCGCGTCAACGGCCTGCGCAGGTTTCTTTTGCAATGCTTCTCGCTTGAGACGTCGGCGTTCCTCGTCCCGCTGCTTCTTCACCAACAGGCGATGCTCGCGGAACTCGAAACGCGCCCGGGCGCGGTCGGCTTTGAACTGTGCTTTTTGCGCGGCGCGTATTTCACTCTTGGCGGCGCGATAGTATTGCACCAGCGGAATCTGGCTGGGGCATACTGCCGAGCAGCAACCGCATTCGATGCATTCGAACAGGTGGTATTCCTGGGTGCGCTCGTAGGCCCTGGCGCGCGCGTGCCAGTAGAGTTGTTGCGGCAGCAATCGCGCCGGGCAAACCTCGGTGCACTTGCCGCAGCGTATGCATTCGTCGTGATAGCCGGGGCTATGCGGGATGGTTTCTTCGCGCATGACCAGGATGCAGTTGCTCGACTTGACGATGGGCAGGTTATCGCCCGAGAGTGCGAATCCCATCATCGGACCGCCCATGACGAGATAAGCATCGTCGCCGTGCCGGTATCCTCCGGCCAGCTCAAGTAAATGGCTGATCGGGGTGCCGAGGCGTATCTCCCAGTTACCGGGCTCGACGACATTGTCGCCGCTGCAGGTAACGATGCGCGAGATCAGCGGTTCGCCTGTTTCGAGCGCGCGCGTGATCGCGGCGCAGGTGCCGACGTTCTGGCACAGGAGGCCGATATCGAAGGCGAGATTCCCGTGCGGTACCTCCTTGCCGGTAAGAATCTGGATCAGCTGTTTTTCGCCCCCCGCCGGGTAAATCGTCGGCACCGGTATAATTTCGGCGGTCGCCAGCGGATGTGCGGCGAGCGCCTGCGACATCGCGCTGATCGCCTCGGGCTTGTTATCCTCGATCGCGATCAGCGTTTTCCGCGGCGTCAGGATTTTCTGCAGGTAACCGCAACCGCGGATCACTTCGGCCGCGTAGTTGCGCATCAACATATCGTCGCAGGTGATATAGGGCTCGCATTCGACCCCGTTTATGATCAGCGTATCGACGCCGTGCGACTTGCCACGGGACAGCTTCGGGGGAGTGGGAAACGCAGCGCCGCCGAGGCCGACGATACCGGCGCGACAAATCCGCTGTATCATTTCGTCCGGCGCCAGAGTCCCGGGGTCGACGATATCGGCGCTCGCGGCTTCATCCTCGCCATCGACATGG
>JAOTUD010000293.1 GCA_029864065.1 Gammaproteobacteria bacterium
TTCGCGCCCAGTAGGCGGTATCGTCGGCGCTCAGGGTATCCTGCACCGGCGCGCCACCCATGTGCGTGCCCATCAGCTCGCTCCACGGCGTGGCCCAGGGCGCGTCCACCAGGGGACCGATAATCCACGGGCCGTTGACGAATGCAAAGTAAATCCACCAGCCGAAGAAGAAGAAGGTAACGGTCACCAGTGGAATCAGCATGGTGTTCTTCATCAGGGTGTGCGTATGGTTCTTGTAGCGTGAGGCCCCCACCTCGTACATACAGAATCCGACGTGGATCAAAAACATGAACACGACGGTGACCCAATAGTAAAACTCGGTGAATATGATACCGAGCGACGTTAGCTCATTGTCCATCCTCTCGTACCTCTCTTGTTTTGATTTGCTGGATGCCAGTAGTGCGCTGGCTTGGCCCTATTATAATTTTCACCCGGTTTTTCAATTTTCACTAACAGGAAAAAATCGAAACCTGCATGAAAACCATCCTCCTTATACCTTTATTGACTACCTCCAGCAACAGGTTTTACACCGTTTCGGTGCCGAAAAAAAAGGATTGCCTTCACTATCCGACAATCCTTTTTCGATTAACTTAAGGTCCTGGCGCTTACCTCACTTGAACTTTTCGTAAGCCTTGCGCAAATCGACCATCGGGTGCGATCGCGACATCTGGAACTTGACCAGCAGCTCGCGCGCGATCATGTCACGGTCCTGCTGGTTATCGGGTAACGAAATGTCTTTCGGGATGGTCACCCAGCCGTTGATATTGCGATCGAATACCGCGGGGCGGCCCTCCTCGTAACCCATGTGCACGTCCTCGAGCCAGTTCAGGTCCTGCCAGCCCATGATTTCCATGTACTTCCCGAGGAATGGCGTGCAGCGATCCATGTCGGGCACCAGGTTGACGTCGTAACGATAACCGATGTGCTGCCCGATGATTTTCTCGCGCTCGGTGTCGACCCCGTCGCCTTCGAGGAAATGATTGATATCTTGTTCAGCCATAACTGTATCCTCCTTAGAACCGGTGCATGTCGGGCCGACCGACGGTGTACTGGGTGCCGGCCATCGGCACCTGCGCGCATGCCGACGCCTCGAGCGTCAGCGCCGCGAGGTCTTCCGGCTCGAGCGAGTGAATATTGGTCTTGCCGCAGGCGCGCGCGAACAGCTGTGCCTCGATGGTCAGCGTGTGCAGGAAGTTGTAAACCCGCTCGGCCGCCTCGTCGGGATCGAGCCGCTTGCGCAGAACCGGGTCCTGGGTCGCGACGCCGACCGGGCAACGCCCGGTGTGGCAATGGTAGCAGTAGCCAGCCTCGACGCCGATTTCCTTCGGAAAGTCGGCTTCGGGGATATCCTTGTTGCAGTTCAACGCCATCAGCGCCGAGTGACCGATCGCGACCGCGTCCGCGCCGAGCGCGATCGCCTTGGCAACGTCTGCGCCGTTGCGGATACCGCCAGCGTAGACCAGCGTGATTTCACCGGACTTGCCGACATCGTCGAGCGCCTGGCGCGCCTGGCGGATCGCCGCGATGCCGGGCACGCCGGTATCCTCGGTGGCGAGGTGTGGGCCCGCGCCGGTACCGCCTTCCATGCCGTCCATGTAAATCGAATCCGGCCCGGTCTTGGCGGCCATGCGCACGTCGTCGTATACGCGCGCCGCGCCGAGCTTGAGCTGGATCGGGATCTGGCCGTCGGTCGCCTGGCGCACCTCCTGGATTTTCAGCGCCAGGTCGTCGGGCCCCATCCAGTCCGGGTGGCGCGCCGGCGAGCGCTGGTCGATGCCCGCGGGCAACGAGCGCATCTCGGCCACCTGGTCGGTGACCTTTTGCCCCATCAGGTGCCCGCCGAGGCCGACCTTGCAGCCCTGGCCGATGAAAAACTCGACCGCATCGGCGAGGCGCAGGTGGTTAGGGTTGAACCCGTAACGCGACTGTATGCACTGGTAAAACCATTTCGACGAGTAACGCCGCTCGTCCGGGATCATGCCGCCCTCGCCGGAACAGGTCGCGGTGCCGGCCATGGTAGCGCCGCGCGCCAGCGCGGTCTTGGCCTCGTAGGAAAGCGCGCCGAAAGACATGCCGGTGATGTACACCGGGATATCGAGTTCCAGCGGTTTCTTCGCGTTCGGGCCGATCACGGTCTTGGTGAGGCACTTCTCGCGGTAACCCTCGATGACGAAACGGGTCAGCGTGCCCGGCATGAAGGTCAGGTCGTCCCAGGTCGGGATTTTCTTGAACAGCGAGAAACCGCGCATGCGGTAGCGCCCGAGTTCGGACTTGATGTGGATATCGTTGATTACCTCGGGCGGGAAGATAAAGCTCTTGCCGAGGTTATACGGGTCTTTCTTTGCATTTTCAGACATTGTGTTTCTCCAGTATCTCGAGCTTTGCCTAAAGCACCAGTTTCTTTTCGGTGGGTTCGAGGTTGTCGTAGTTCCACAACTGCTTGCCCGAGGTGAGCTTGACGATGCTGTCAATCCCGTTGGGGGCCTCCATACCGTAAAGATCGAGCTTGCCTTTCAGGTACTTCCTGTCGAGATCGGTCAGTTCGGTTTCGACGCAATCGACGCCGAGGCTCGAGATCTTACCGGCCACGTAAATGGTGCCGTCGTACATCGAGTCACCGAGGTTATCGCCGGTATCGCCGAGGATGATCATGCGACCGCGCTGCATCATGAACCCGGTGAAGGCGCCGACGCTGCCGCCGACGATGATGGTGCCGCCCTTCTGGTCGATACCGACACGCGCGCCGGCCTGCCCCTTGCACACCAGGTCGCCGCCACGGATCGCGGCGCCGAACAGCGAGCCCGCGTTCTTTTCGATGACGATGGTGCCGGCCATCATGTTCTCGGCGCAGGACCAGCCGACGCGGCCGGTGATGTGCACGTTCGGACCGTCGATCAGACCGCAGCCGAAGTACCCGAGGCTGCCTTCGAACTTGAGGTTTAGCCGATTCAAAATGCCGACTCCGAGCGAGTGCTTGGCGCGCGGGTTTTGCACGGTAATCGTACCGTGACCCGCCTTCATCAATTCGCGGATCTTGAGATTTATATCGGAAATCTCCATGTCGGCCGCGTCGAACTCGGCGGCCTTGTCGAAATCGACCTCGTAAGACCATGAATAGGTGAAATTTTCTTCCTCGGAGGCCGAGAAATACATCTGCTGGGTACGACCAGCCAGCTGCTCCTCGTGCAGCCCCATTTCGTGGGACGTACTTACGCTGCCCATACTTTTACCTCCCCTTGATAAGGATCCCAGGTGTCTATTTCACGCGGGAAGATACTGCGAATGGCCACTTCTTCAGAAGCCAGGCCGACGAATTCGTCGCTCTCGTAAAGCACCATCGGCTTGGCCGCCATGACGTCCTTGGCCATGCCGAGCTGGTCGCTGGTCGCGACCAGGTAGGTGAACACGCCATCGAGCTGTTCGATCGAGCGCTTCATCGCGGCCTCGAGCTCGTCGCCGTGGTTGATCCGGTCGGCGATGTAAACCGCGATCAGCTCGGAGTCGCAGTTCGACATGAAGCGATGACCGCGTCGCTCGAGGTCGCGGCGTTTGGTCCAGTAGTTGGTCAGCTGGCCGTTATGTACCACCGAAACGTCGCTGAACGGGTATGCCCAATAGGGGTGCGCGGAACGGATATCGACGTCGGATTCGGTCGCCATGCGGGTATGCCCGATCGCATGCGTGCCGACGAAACCCTTCAACCCGTACTGGTCGGAAACCGTCTTCGCGTCGCCGAGATCCTTGATCAGTTCGAGGCCCTTGCCGACCGACAGGATTTCGACACCGTCGATATCCTCGATGTAGTCGATCAGGCGCTTCAGGTCGCCGCCGAACTTGAAGTGATAACGAAACGCGTACTCGGTCGCTTCTTCCTGGTCGATAATTTCGGCGCCCATTTCCTGCATGCGTTCACCGACGGTCTTGCGGCGCTCGATCACCTGGCGATGGATATTGAAGCCCTTGCGCATTTCTTCCTGCTCGGCGACCTTGAAGCGCAGCACAAAAACGCCTTCCGAGCCCTCGCCGTAGAGCGCGAAACCGGTAGAATCTGGTCCGCGATGCTTCAGGGCCTGCAGCATCTGCGTCATTTCGCTACCGATATCACTGGTGGTGCCTCCTTTCCAGATCAGTCCAGCAATACCACACATATCTCTATCCTCTTAAATGATTTACCAGTCCGGCTGCCGCGGCAGCCCTCAATACAATTAAACGGAGCGCTTATCTGCCACGCCAGGAAAGATTCAAACAGCCTAGGGCAGACAATCGAGATACGTTTCAACGTCCCAATCGGTAACGGTGTGATTGAATCTTTCCCACTCGTCGCGCTTGTAATGCTCGAAGACCCTGAACATTTCGCCCGGCATGGCCGATTTGATGACTTCGTCGTTACGCAGCTCTTCGAGCGCTTCGCCCAGCGACATCGGCAACTTCTTGACATCCTTGCCCGCATCGATTGCTTCATAGATATTGCGTTCTTCGGCTGCACCCGGATCGAGGTTATTATCGATGCCGTCATCGAAGGCCTTCAGCAGCGCCGAACCCATCAGGTAGGGGTTGACCATCGAATCAACCGAACGGTATTCGAAACGACCCGGCGCCGATACGCGCAATGCGCAGGTACGATTCTGGTATCCCCAGTCGGCGAAGATCGGCGCCCAGAAACCGGTGTCCCAGAGACGACGGTAAGAGTTAACCGTGGAAGACCCGATCGAGGTCAGTGCGCCGAGGTGCTTGATAACGCCACCGATAGACTGCAGCCCGACCGGGCCAGGCGCACGCTCATCGATA
>JAOTUD010000294.1 GCA_029864065.1 Gammaproteobacteria bacterium
GCCATTATTACTGGCTGGATCTGTCGGCAATGTATGTTTTCGATCCGAATGTGGAAATATCCCTGCCATCGAGCAAGTTGAATCTGGGCCTGGGGCATGAACCCGGGTTCCGTATCCGTGCCGGGAAAGAATGGAGAAGGAATGAACATCAGCAGGTTTCTTTCAATCTGCTTGCCGAGTACCGGGAGTTTGGCAGGAGCGATACTGCTTTTACCGACGATTTTTTTGGAGAATCTGCTTTTTTAGTCGAGCCCAGAAGCGAATCTTTTCACGCTGGATTAGAGCTCAGCTTCAATTTTATATTTTGAAGTCTTCTGGCTTCTATAACAAATGCGCTGGTTTATCAACTTGATGAATTATCGTAATTCGATAGATTCGATATAAGTTGAACTAAGTTCCAACAGACGGATAAGCGACCTTTTTAAGTCGGTTTTTGCCGCCTTCCAAACACCTATGTGCGTCCGCTTTCGGGGATAGGTTTGATTTTAAATCGGTATAGTACGGGTTCAGTTTTCTTAAGTCAGACGAGAAAATATCGATATAAGTAAACTGTCCCCGGATATTCGTGGAACTGGCAACGGATTTCATGAGGCAGTCAATAAGGAAGCTAATATCCAGGGCCAAACTCGATAATATGGCCAACCTTGATGACCACGTTAAAATGCCGGTGTGACATAAACCCGCCAACATCGACCCCGCTCTCGTTTTCAATGATTTGCACGATACAACTGTAAGAATAATGGTGGGTATAGGACTGCTTTTCGTCGACGATCGAAAAATAATCGTCCTCGACGGCGACGACTTGCGCTGGATCGAAACGAAACGCATTTTCTACGTTAATGCCGACTTCCTGGTTCGGATACTTCTCCAGAATAGATTTCATAAGAGCTATCCCCAAAAAATGAACAGGATACCATGGTAAGCCCGTGGGCATCGAAAGCGGGAGCTTGAGATGGGTGCCGCCACCCGGTGTATCGGCCCGGGGCACGCATGGCCATTTGTGCGAAAAGCCTTCGGTGTCCGGGCTGAAATGAAATACTAGTAGGGGCGCTCCCGAATCTTTAACCGGAACAGGAGCCGCGATAGCAGCAGCTCCCCGGCAAAGAAGATTGCAACAACGCTAAGGGCCGTTGTTAAATCCAGGTTCAGCGCGTGCCAGCATACCAGCATGGGCAGTATCGACTCGGGCAGTTGATCGAGCCCCAGCGCCCGGCTGCTGGGGGGGAGATTCAGTCGGCGCTTTATAAAACTGGATACGAGATCGCCGCTTAGCGACGCAACCGAAAACAGGATGCCGATTTCTATCGGTAATCCAATGGCTATGGCGCCAGCCGAAGTCGCCAGGATCGAAGAAACTACTCCTCGAAACGTTTTCGAGGCCCCGAACAGGGGGCGCCCGTCGACGAATTTTTTACCGCAGTCGAGCGGATGAGCCAGCCTGGTTCCGAGGATTCGTTTGGCGATGACCGGGCTGCCGTTGGCTAACAGCAGCAGCAAAAGTATCTTGAACGTCAGCAAGTCGTTTTACGGCACCGGGTGAAAGAGTCGACAGTCAATTTACCATTAGTCATGACAGATCAATTAAGTAAACTGCCCCCGCAATTTCGTCAGCTCAACAGCTGTGGCATGAACAGCGACGCCAGGCTCAGCACCAGGAAAAATCCCGCCATATCGGTAACCGTGGTCAACAGCGGCCCCGCCGCCACCGCCGGGTCGATGCCGAGGTGTTTCAGCACCAACGGCACCGTGCCGCCGATCGATACCGCGACCAGCGTGTTTATCGACAGGGCGAGCCCGATCACCAGGCCGAGAAAAGCGCTGTCTTTCCAGACCCAGGCAACGATGCCGATCAGTATTCCGAGCGCGATACCATTGATGATGCCGACGCTAAGCTCCTTTCTCAAAACGTGAAAAAGATCGACCGGGCGGGTCAGCCCCAGCGACAGTTCGCGCATACTGACGCCCACCGCCTGGTTGCCCGAGCAACCGCTCATGTCGGACACCATCGGCAGGAACACGGCGATCGCGATGACCGCGGCAAGCGTTTCCTCGTAGGCCGAGATCACGCTGGCCGCGATGATGTTGAGCACGATATTGGACGACAGCCAGGCCAGCCTGCGTCGTGAACGCAGCCAGGTCGGCATCGAGCGCAACTCGTCGCCGACCTGCTGACGCGACAGGCTCTCGTGCTCGGCGCGTTCGAGTTCGGCCTCGGCAACCTCGAGTCGTGACACGACCCCGAGCAGCATGCCCTGTTCATCGACCACCGGTATGCCGAGAAACGGGTTGTTATGAAACAGCTCGGCCAGCGCCTCCTGGTCCGTATCAGGCAGCACCGAGATCGGTGTGCTCATGATGTCGGACAGGGGTACGCTGCGCCTGCTGCGCAACATGTCGCGCAGCGACACCACGCCGATCAGTTTGCCGGATTCATCGATGATATAGGGGTGCTGGCCGCGGTGCCGCTCGAATTCTTCGTCACCTTCGATCAGCCTTTTCAGCACCGCTCCGACCGTGTCGCTGACCAGGAACGAAAACACTTCCAGCTCCATCAGGCCGCCGGCGGTGTCGGGATCGTATTGCGCCAGTTTGCGAACGCTTTCGGCCCTCTCGCTTTCCATCGCCGACAGGATCGCTTCCGAGGCATCGGTCCCCAGGTCCTTGACGATATCGGCCTGCGTATCGGAATGCAGTTCCTCCATGATTTTCGCGGCCACCGAGGACTCGAGATCCTGGATCATCGTCACCGCGAGTTCGGCAGGCGCCTCCTCGATCAGTTCCGCCGCGGTCTCCGGGGTCAGCAACGAGATGAAGCTGTCGCGGTCTTCCGACTCCATCTTCGAGACCTGGCGCAACGCCTCGTTGCTGGAAATTGAATCGACCAGGTCCGTCACCTGTTGCCGGTCCTCCGCCTCGATCGCTTCCTGCAGCGAGATTTCGAGGTTTTCGAGATCGGAGCTGTTTTCTTTTTCGGGTGTGCCACTCATGACGATAGGATCCTTTCTGCTATCCGATCACCGGGGTAATCGGTACTCGTAAGACCAAATTACAGCCACCCATCTCCGCTCGGAGCCGGGGCGTGGTAAAACCCGTTACGCCGTGGCGCACGCAGCTTACGCGGATGCAATTGATAATTGGCGATATGTCGTATCGGTCCCGGCCGGTGTCCGTTGCGGAGAACGAGGCGCCCCGGGTGCGGATCGGAAAACGACAAGTCGCGGTTAATCTTACCGAACCCCGCGTGAAAAGGGGACGATTATGAACGATCGGCAGATCAAGTATAGAGACCAGGCGGGTGTCGCGCAGCTGTGGCTGAAAATATTTTCTCGGCCTGCCGGCAAGGACGGAATCTAGACCCGGCCAAAGCTCTGCCGGCAATCAGCTTTTCAGGAAGCGGTCAGCAGCTCGATCGCCTTGAAAGACGTCAATGCAAGCACCAGGATGATGACGAAAAAATACAGCGTGCGCTGCTCGAAGGCTTCGCCGCGGATTTTTTCGATCCTGACCAGTATCCAGTCGGACAGGAAATACAGGATGAGGCCGGCGAGCGTGTAGTAAACGAATTCCATCAGTAACCGGCCGGGGTATAGACGATGAAACCGAGGACGTAAATCACGACGCCCGAAACGGATACGTAAAGCCATAGCGGCAGGGTCCAGCGCGCGATGCGCGGATGCCGGTCGAAGTTCCCCCGGGCCGCGAACCAGACGGTAGTCAAAACCAGCGGCACGATAACCGCCGCGAGGATGACGTGCGAGGCCAGCAGGGTGAAATAGACCGGACGAATCAGCCCCTCGCCGGTAAACGGCATGTAGCCGACCATTGCGTGGTAGCTCAGGTAAGAGACCATGAAGATGCCGGAAATGACCAGCGTCGCGATCATGCAGTTGCGGTGCGGGTTGCGCCGCTGCTTGCGAATGAAATAATAGCCCGCGCTCAGCGTTACCGTAGCCGCTGCGTTCAGGGCAGCCTGGAACGGAGGCATGTAGGGAATCAACTCATCGAACGTCATGGCGCCGCTGCGTCGAAAATACAGGCGATTTACACAGGCTCAATGACTGGTTCCCTGGGAGCGAGTGATCTTATTGTACACGTTATACTTGCCGACCGGCTTGTTCATCGGAATCCGCTTGACCTCCTCGAGCGTGTCGCCGTCGTAAACGATGACGGCGCCGTCATTATCCCAGATGCTGAGCAACGCGTACCTGCCGTCGCGGGTAAACTCGACATGCGCGGAAGTCTTGCCTGGAACCGGCCGCAGGGTTTTGACGATTTCGAGGCTGCTTTTGTCGATAATGTGCACCGCGTCCCTGTCCGGCCCGAAGAATACGTCGACCCAGGCGTAGGGCGAGGCTTCGTGGCTGCGCATGAAAAAACCGGGCCCGAGCGTATCCAGCTTCTTGATCACCTGCCAGGTCTCCATGTCGATGATGCTGACCGTGCCGTCCTTCAGGTTCGGCGACGCCATCACCGTGCGACCCTGGTAAGTCCAGCTGATGCCGGAACCGAGATGCGGCATCCCGTTCAGATCGATGGTCGCGATCTTGCGTCCCACCAGCAGGTTGACGACCTGGCCCTTGCGGTCCGAACGCGAGGCGCCGATCAGGTGATGATAACTCTGGTCGAAAAAGAAATCGTCGAGGTAATCGTCGAGCTGGATACGCCGCACCGGGAAGCGTCCCTGCTCGGCCAGGCCTTCGCCCATGCGATAGTCATGCACGAAGCTGTTGAAAACCGCCGGCGGATCGTCGAGATAGCTGATTTCCCAGACTTCCTGC
>JAOTUD010000295.1 GCA_029864065.1 Gammaproteobacteria bacterium
GCATGATGACAATTCTCGTCCCGTATTGCGGTGCAGCATGCGCTATGGGTAAACCGGTCCTGTCGGCGGCGCAAGTCCGCCGCAGCCACGCTCGCGTTTCCGTCGCTTCGATTGAATTGATCTATTTTGTTGGCTAGTTTGATCGAACTGTTCGATAGCGGAATCGACGCTATGAACCATGATCATATGCGGGCCTTCCTCAAGGTCGCGGCGACCGGCAACTTCAACAGGGCGGCCGAAAGACTCAACGTCACCCAGTCGACGATCAGCGCCCGCATCAAGGCGCTGAAGGAGCACCTCGACCAGACGCTGTTCACGCGCCTGCGGAACCGCGCCCAGATGACCCCCTGCAGGCCATCAGATCCTCCGCGATATCGAGCTGTCGGTCCGGGCCTGGGACCAGGCCCGACAGGAGGCTGCACTGCCCGACGCGCTCGACCGCAGTTTCGGTATCGGCGTGCAGTTCAGCCTGTGGGAACGGCTGATACTGGCCTGGATCGCCTGGATGCGCGGCCAGACGGGCGACACGGCGGTGAAGGTCGAAGCCAATTATTCCGACAGCCTCAGTCGCCAGGTGGCCGATGGGATCCTCGACCTCGCGGTGGTCTATGTGCCGCGCAACCTGCCGGGCCTTGTCGTGGAAACTCTGATGGACGAGGCCCTGATCATGGTTTCCGACAGGCCGCGGCGGGTCGGCCCGGGATGGGTCGAGGACTATGTTTTCGTCGACTGGGGCGAGGAGTTCCGGCGGCGCCACGGCGAGGCCTTTCCGGACATGGACACGCCGGCCGTTTCTGTCGGGCTAGGGTCGCTCGGCCTCGAGTATATCCTGCAAAACGGGGGCTCGGGCTATTTTCCGTTGCGGGTGGTGCAGCCCTATATCCAGGACGGGAAACTGCAGCGGGTGGAGGGCGGGCCCGAAATGCAGCGCCCGGCTTACATGGTTTACCCGGAGATAGGACGCAACCAGGAAACGCTGGAACTCGCCCTGGACGGGTTGCGCGATATCGCCAGCCAGTGGGGCCAACGCTAGCATCGATAACCGCGGGTTTCCCGCCGCAGTTTTTGGTCAGATCAAAAACTATTTAATTATTGATCTGACCAAAAACTAGAATTCGATCATTTCGAAATCGTCTTTGCCCATGCCGCAGTCGGGGCACTGCCAGTCGTCGGGCACGTCTGCCCAGCGCGTGCCGGGCGCGATGCCGTCCTCCGGCCAGCCTTCGATTTCATCGTAAATGAACCCGCATACGATGCATTCCCAGCGTTTCATCTATCGACCTCGGTAATCATCTTTCAACAGGATGTAATGATCGGCTACATAGGCCAGGTATTCGATTTCGCGCTCGCCGAGCGGGCGTTTCTGCACCACCGGGTTGCCGAGGTACAGGTAGCCCGATGCCAGCGTCTTGCCCGGCGGCACCAGCGAGCCAGAACCGACGATGACCCGGTCTTCGATCACCGCGTTATCGGTGATGATCGAGCCCATGCCGATCAGGCACTGGTTGCCGATGCGGCAACCGTGCAGCAGAGCCTTGTGGCCGATGGTTACCTGGTTGCCGATGTGCAGCTCGGCGCCCTCGGGGAAGTACTCGCCTGGATGCGTCACGTGCAGCACGCTACCGTCCTGGATATTGGTATTGTCGCCGATTCGGATCTTGTTGATATCGCCGCGGATCACCGTGAGCGGCCATACCGAGCAATTTTCTCCAAGCTTCACGTCGCCGATAACGACCGCGGTTTCGTCGATATAGGTACCCTGGCCGATAGTCGGAGTTTTATCCCGGTAACTGCGAATCATTATTTCGCCCTGTTTGAAGAAACGCGTATAGTAACGATTTTTTCCCGACACGCATCGTTTTGGTGAAATCCGACAGCATGACATTCCCCGGCCTGCCGCCCCGACTGGGCTCGAAACTAAGCCTTTATCTGCAGTTGATACGTTTCGATAAACCGATCGGTTCTTACCTGCTGTTATGGCCGATGCTGTGGGCGCTGACCATCGCGGCCGAGGGCGCGCCCGACGGCTGGATCCTGTTTGTATTCGTCAGCGGCGCATTCCTGATGCGTTCTGCCGGCTGTGCGGTCAACGATTACGCGGATCGTGATATCGACCTGAAAGTCGCGCGCACGCGCGAGCGGCCCCTGACCAGCGGTAAAATCTCGGCCCGGGAAACCCTGGCGGTTTTTGCCGTGCTCGGGCTGCTGTCGTTTTTGCTGGTATTGCGCCTGAACCGGTTTACGATAATGCTGTCTTTTGTCGGGATAGCGTTGGCCGCGACCTACCCCTACATGAAGCGCTTTCATTACCTGCCGCAGGTTCATCTCGGCGCCGCTTTCGGCTGGGCGGCGCCGATGGCTTTTGCGGCGCAAACCGGGGCCCTGCCGAAGCAGGCCTGGTTGCTTTACGTGGCGGCGATCGTCTGGGCGGTCGTCTACGACACGATGTACAGCATGGTCGATCGCGAAGACGATCTCAAACTCGGCATCAAGTCGACCGCGATCCTGTTTGGCGAATACGATCGCCTTATGATAGGCCTGTTCCAGGTCTTCTTTTTACTCGCGCTATTGCTGACCGGGCTCGACCTCGGATTTTCCGCAGCCTTTTACCTCGGGTTGGGCGTCGCCGCGCTATTGCTCGGTTACCAGCAGTTCCTGATAGCAGATCGGCTGCCGGCGCATTGCTTCATGGCCTTTTTGAACAACCACTGGGTAGGCGCCGTGGTATTCGCGGGCATTATGGGCCATTACTATTCGCTGTAGCGTAATTGGTATGATTTTCGATCGATCTGAGCAGCTCCGAGATTTCACCGGCGAGCGATTCGATTAGTCTCAGGTCCTTTGCGGCGAAGGGTTCGTCGCGCTGTGCCATGCTGCTGAAGTCGAGGCAACCCCAGGGCTGGCCGTTGAGCGTAACCGGCGCGCCGAGGTAGCACTCGAGCGGTAACGAACGATATAGCGGGTGTCGCAGGGTTTCCGGGGAGTTGTCGATACTGGTTTCGGCGATGATCTTCTGGTCCGTGAATACCTGCCGGCTGAAGCTGTCGCCCAGGGTGTAATTCTCGCCGGGCACGTAGGCGCCCGAGTTGGACTGCACCGCGACGATCTCGAAGTTATCGTTTTCGATGCGCGCGAGCACTGCCAGCGTCATCGATAATTCGCGCAAACCCTGTAACAACAGAGCATCTACGCGGTCTATAAATTGGCTTACCCGCATTAAAATGGCTTACTGCTTCCATTTGAGGGTCATCTATATTAGTTCGCATCACACCTAACACTAATTGTAAATTACTATTGGCATGATGATTAAAATGGGTTTTTCTGGATCGGCATGGCCTATATATTGAGACTTTTCGCGGGCGGACTCGGCAAACGCCAGTTTATCCGATTGTTAAAAATTATTGATAATCGTTCGCGGTGTGGCACGGTTTTTCGAACGGTGTGTATCGGACCGGATGCGCGTTCCTGTCGTGCATCCGCGCATATCCATGCGCGGCAAGATTAACTCGATCGGCCGGAACTGGTTTTACGGCGTTCCGATCGAGAGCAGCCAGGCGAATGAACGATAATCTCCGGATCGGGAATAACCGCAGCGGTGTGGCGA
Organism: Gammaproteobacteria bacterium; assembly: GCA_029864065.1. Classification (GTDB taxonomy): domain Bacteria; phylum Pseudomonadota; class Gammaproteobacteria. The sequence continues at coordinate 3,605 of JAOTUD010000295.1, forward strand.
TGACCTTGTCCGCGTGCGCCGGCGTATTCATGCAGGGGATTCGTCGATGTCGAACTGCTGGGTCAGCCAGCGCCCGAAGCGGAGTACGATTTCGTCGTGCTGCAGGTTATCGCGGTAGATCAGGTAGTAGCCGAAGTCGGTTCTGAGGGATTGTTCGACCGGCCGCAGCAGCCGGCCCTGCCGGATCAGGTCGTCGACCAGGTGGCGCCAGCCAAGGGCCACCCCGAGGCCGTCGCATGCGGCCTCGATGACCAGCGGGTAGCTGTTGATTTGCAGGTTGCGGTTGGCGAGCGGCTGGTCGATATCGTTGCCGCCCAGCCACAGGCGCCAGTTCATCCAGTTCCAGTGGCTGTCGGCAAGATCGATCAATTGCGCCTGCAGCAGCCATCCGACCCAGTCCCGTTGCGCATCCTGGTGGTCGAAGCCGGGGCTGCAAACCGGAAACACTTCCTCGTCAAACAGCCTGGTGACCTGGAAACCCGGCCAGTTGCCGTCCCCGTGCAACACGGCTACCTCTACTTCCGGTCCGAGGCTTTCGCTGTAGTCGTCCGAGGCCACGATGCGCAGCGTGGCCGACGGCACCAGCCGCTGTACCTGTTTCAGTCGGGAGCTCAGCCATTGAGTGGCGAAAGACTGGTCGCAGCCGATCACCAGTTGCTGCGAGAACTCGACATTCTGGATATCCATGGTCGCGCCGGCGAGTTGTTTCAGGATCGCGGTTACGGTGTGCTGATATTCGCGCCCCTCGTTGGTCAACTGCACCGCGCGGTGCGAGCGCGTGAACAGTTTTACCTGCAGGCTGTCTTCGAGGCTACGGATTTGCTGGCTGATCGCGGCCTGCGACAGGTGCAGCTCTTCCCCGGCGCGGGTGAAGCTCAGCAGGCGCGCGGCGGCTTCGAAGGCGATCAGCGGATCGAGTGGCGGCAGGCGATTTTTAATCATCGATCGATAAGCTATTGTTATTCATCTTGATAATTATTTAGCGTTTGAGCGCCAGTATGCATTAGATTAAATTATTATTGCACAAATAATGGTTTCGTAGAGAGGAGATCCCGATGAATGTTACCGCCCTGCGCAAGCGCGCGGACGATGCGCCTTTTAGCCGTGACCCGGAGCGATCCTTCACCATACCGGCACGTTATTACCTCGATGCCGACATCCTGG
>JAOTUD010000296.1 GCA_029864065.1 Gammaproteobacteria bacterium
TAGTAAAGCACCAGGATAAATACGGTTATCGACATGCCGAAGGTAATGTTCGGATCGGTCGTCGGCACGATCTTGAGATACGGCACGCCCGCCATGCCCACTAGCCAGGGCACCAGGTCGACCGCGATGAGATCCATAAAGTTTAGCAGGAAAATCCATACGAAAATGGTCAACGCCAGCGGTGCGATCAGTGGATTCTTGCCCGAGAAAGACCCGCGCACCGAGTCGTCGATAAACTCGATCAGCATCTCGACGAAGTTCTGCCAGCCGGAAGGGGCGTCGGTCGAAGCCTTTTTCGCGGCGCGGTGAAACAGCCACAGGAACAAAACGCCGAGACCAATCGCGAAAACCATCGAGTCCACGTTGATCGACCAGAACCCCATTTCCTTGATTTCATCGGCGCCATGGGCGATGCCCCAGCTACCATCGGCTTTCTGGCCATAGGTCAGGTTGGTCAGGTGGTGCTTGATATATTCGCCAGAATTTTCGTAGCTGCCAGCCATATTCGATCAATTACCTTTTATTACAAACGGTGCTAACCAGCCGGACAGTTGAATCAGCACGAATCCGGCAAATAAAACAACAGGATCCCAGGAATAACCCGAAGTGAAGGCGAGCACGAAAATCGTGCCCATGATCACCCATTTCCCGATTTCGGATCGGTATGCGTAGCCCAACCACTGCGCCGCATTATTATTATTTTCCGTGGCCTGAATCATCCTTATCCCGAAGTATGTCTTCGGCGCCAGGGCCGCCACGCAACCGACCAGGGCCGAAAGCGCGACCGCGGAATCCCAGAGGCCTGTGCCTAACAGGTAAATTCCCCCCACGATGTACTGAAGAATCAGCGTTCCAATAATCTGATTTTTCATCGCCTTTTCAGGGCGCCATGCACGCTCGGCATGCCCGGTCCGAAAAAGCGGATGCTGAGTATAACGGAGTTAATCGCGAAGAATCAATGATCCGAGCAGATAAATTACTGCGACAAATGCTCCAGGATACCATCGAGTTCAGCGCTGCTGTGGAAGTGGATTACAAGCTGCCCGGATCCCTTTTTTCCAGTCTTAATCTTGACCGAGGCGCCCAGCTTTTCGCTGAGCCGGGTCTCGAGGCGGCGCACGTCGGGATCGACCGCGACAGCTTTCTTTTTACTGCCGCCGGATTCGGCGGCGAGGGTTTTCTTCACCAGCAACTCGGTCTCGCGCACCGACAGGCCGCGATTGACGACCAGCTTCGCGACTTCGACCTGGTCGTGGCGAATCAACGCCAGCAGCGCGCGCGCATGGCCCATGTTGAGCAATCCGCTGTTGACCTGTTGCTTCACCGGGTCGGCCAGGTCGAGCAGTCGCAGCAGGTTGCTGACGGACGCGCGGGAACGTCCGATCGAGTCTGCAACCTGTTGATGCGTAAGATCAAATTCCTCTATCAGGCGCAGAAATGCCTGCGCCTCGTCGAGCGGGTTCAGGTCTTCGCGCTGGATATTTTCGATCAATGCAATCGCCGCGGCCGACCTCGCGTCGAGCTCGCGGATTACCGCCGGTATTTTTTGCAACCCGGCAAGCTGCGCCGCGCGCCAGCGGCGCTCACCGGCAACCAGCTCGTAATGGTTGCCCTCGGGACGCACGATCACGGGCTGCACGATACCCTGGACGCCGATCGAGTCGGCCAGCTCCTGCAGAGACTCCTGGTCGAACACCGTTCTGGGCTGAAACTTGCCGCGCTGGATACGGTCTATGTCCAGTTCGACCAGGCCGTCCGCCTTATTCGACTCGTCGACGCGGGTGGTCTCGTCAAGGTTGCCGATCAGCGATCCAAGTCCTCTTCCCAGGCGTTTTTTTTTCATAGTAGTCATTGGTTAACGTAATGGTTTTGCTTGGCGTCACGCCGCAATACTTCTCCTGCGAGCGCCAGGTAGGCCAGCGAGCCGCGCGAGTTCTTGTCATATTTCAGGATCGACAGGCCATAGCTCGGCGCCTCCGCGAGCGCCACGTTGCGCGGAATCACGGTGCGGTAAACGCGATCGCCGAAATGCTCGACCAGCTCGGAGGACACGTCGTTGGACAGATTATTACGCGGATCGTACATGGTGCGCAGCAAGCCCTCCACCCTGATTTGCGGGTTGACGCTGACGCGAATCTGCTCGATGGTATCGAGCAGCGACGATAATCCTTCGAGCGCGAAGTATTCGCATTGCATCGGGATTACGACGCCGTCGGCGGCAACCAGCGCGTTGACGGTCAACATGTTCAACGCCGGCGGGCAATCGATCAGGATGTAATCGTAGTTTTCGCGCAGCGTGTCGATTGCCAGCGACAACTGCCTTTCGCGGCCGATCCGGTTCATCAGCTGCACTTCCGCCGCGGTCAGGTCGGCGTTGGCCGGTAGCACGTCGTAACCCGCCTCGGTGGCGTGCTGCAGCGCCTGGCTTGCGCTGGCATCGCCGAGCAACACGTCGCAGACGGTGTACTGCAATTCGCTCTTGTCGATGCCGCTGCCCATGGTGGCATTGCCTTGCGGATCCATATCGATCAGCAGCACGCGGCGGCGCGTCGCGGCCAGGGCCGCGGCGAGGTTGACCGTGGTGGTGGTCTTGCCGACGCCACCCTTCTGGTTGGCAATGGTAATGGTCTTGGTCATAACGGCGTAATCGTTACCAGGCTGCGGGGTTCGCCGATGCCGGGCACTGTCAGGGTTTCTTCCTCGAAAGTGTATCTGTCGAATTCCAGTTGCTTTGCCTCCGCTTGCCCGAGCCCGGTTTTCATGGTCAGCAAACGGGTTTTGGGCCCCAGCAAGTGGACCACGCTGTCGCAGAAATCCGCCAACGATGCGTAAGCGCGGCTGACAATGAAATCGTACGAATCCGGCGCATGATAGTCCTGAACCCGTGAGTGCACAACTTGCGCATTCTTAAGACCGCAATGCGCGATCGCCTGGCGGATGAATCGCGTCTTGCGCGAGTTGCTGTCGAGCATGGTCCAGATGGTGTCGGGCATTGCGATGGCGAGCGGGATGCCCGGCAGGCCCGCGCCACTGCCGACATCGAGCACCTTGTTCGCCTTCAGCAGCAACGGCATCAGCGACAGGCTGTCGAGCAGGTGGTAACTCAGCATCGCGGGCAAGTCGCGAATCGCGGTCAGGTTATAAACCCGGTTCCATTTGTCGAGCAGGTAAAGGTATTCCAGCAATTGATCGTATTGCGACTGTTGTAGCGATACCCCCAGCGCCTCGGAACCGGCGCGCAGTTCACCAGCGAGGTCCATTCAGGCCGACTTCTGCACCTGGTACTGGTACCGCTTGAGATGCACCAATAGCAGTGAAATGGCAGCCGGGGTGACCCCCGAAATACGACTGGCCTGACCGATCGTCGCCGGGCGATGCTGCATCAGTTTCTGGCAAACCTCGGTCGACAGGCCGCGCACCTGGTTATAATCGAGGTCTTCCGGTAGCCCGGTCTGCTGGTGCTGGCTGGTCTTATCGATTTCCTGCTGCTGGCGCACCAGGTAGCCCGCGTACTTGATGTTTACCTCGGCCTGCTCGCGCACGTTTTGCGCGAAGGTTTCGGCCGCGTCGACAAGCGGCATGACGTCGTCGATGCCGACTTCGGGACGCTTCAGAATTTCACTGAGCCGATACTCGCGCGTCAGCGGTGTCTGCAACAGGCGGTTCAGCGCGGTCGCATTATCCGTATCCGGGCGCACCCACTGGTCGTTCAGCGCCTGGTTCAGGCGCTCGAGTCGTTCACGGTAATGTTCGTAAGCCCGCCAGCGCGCGTCCTCGACCAGCCCCAGCTCGCGGCCAAGTTCGGTCAAGCGCAAATCGGCATTGTCTTCGCGTAGCATCAGGCGGTACTCGGCGCGCGACGTGAACATGCGGTAGGGTTCGGTGGTACCGAGGGTAACCAGGTCGTCGACGAGCACTCCGATATAGGCCTCGGAACGTTTCAGCTCGAGCGCCTTTTTGCCCTGCACGCGGGCCGCGGCGTTGGCACCGGCGAGCAAACCCTGCGCGCCGGCCTCCTCGTAACCGGTGGTGCCATTGATTTGCCCGGCAAAGTAAAGGCCTTCGATAAAGCGGGTTTCCAGCGTCGGCCGCAGGTCGCGCGGATCGAAATAATCATACTCGATCGCGTAACCGGGACGCGTAATCTGCGCCTGCTCGAATCCAGCCATGCTGTTCACGACCTGCTGTTGCACGTCGTAGGGCAGGCTAGTGGAGATACCGTTGGGGTAGACTTCGCCGAGCTGCAATCCTTCCGGTTCGACGAACACCTGGTGCGACGCCTTGTCGGCGAAGCGCACCACCTTATCCTCGATCGACGGGCAATAGCGCGGGCCGACGCCGGCGATTTCGCCGCTGAACAGCGGTGAACGATGCAGGCTCGCGCGGATGATGTCATGGGTTTTTGCGTTGGTATGCGTGATATGGCAGCTAACCTGCTCGGGGTGCATCGCGAGCGAGCCCATGGTCGAAAACACCGGTAATGGATCGTCGCCCGGCTGCTCTTCGAGCCGCGCATAGTCGATGGTGCTGCGGTCCAGGCGCGGCGGGGTGCCGGTTTTCAAACGGCCGACGCGAAACGGGCGCGCGCGCAGTCGCTCGGCCAGTGCGCTCGCGGGCGGATCGCCGGCGCGGCCACCGGCGTAGTTCGAATCGCCGATATGGATCTTGCCGTCGAGGAAAGTACCCACGGTCAGTACCACGGTAGGCGCATAAAATTGCAGTCCCATCTGCGTCACGACGCCCTCGATGGAACGCCCGTTTT
>JAOTUD010000297.1 GCA_029864065.1 Gammaproteobacteria bacterium
CCGTGTCACATGAGACCATCTATCGAAGCCTGTTTGTTCAAGCCCGTGGCGTGCTGAAGAAGGAATTACAGCTATATCTGAGAACCCATCGGGCGATTCGCCGATCTCGGCATGCAAGTCTGAAAAGGGACGGTACGGGACAAATCAAGAACATGATATCGATCCGTGAACGGCCGGCATCCGTGGGGGATTGAGCGGTTCCGGGCCATTGGGAAGGTGATCTTCTGGGTGGTTCGAAAAACAGTTATATCGCCACCCTGGTCGAGCGTCATTCGCGTTATGTCATGCTGGCCAAGGTCAAGAACAAAGACACCGAAAGTGTTGTGTCTGCACTGATCAAACAAGCGAAGAAGCTGCCCGATGAGTTATACAAGTCATTAACCTGGGATCGAGGTAAAGAACTCGCGGATCATCAACGCTTCACGCTGGAGACCGATATCGATGTTTACTTCTGCGATCCGCGGAGTCCGTGGCAACGGGGTTCCAATGAAAACACCAATCGATTGTTGCGACAGTATCTTCCGCAAGGTACTGATTTATCGTTACACTCTCAGGTCAGACTCAACGCCATTGCTCGTCAACTCAATGAGCGTCCTCGTAAAACATTAGGGTTCGAGACACCGGCAGAGAGATTTAACGCATGTGTTGCATCGACCGATTGAAATCACAGTCGTTTTTTGCCGCAGGTCGCAAATTCCTGGGCGTCCGCTTTGACGCGTTCTGGAAGAGTGCTTTGCGAGGTCTAAAACCGACGGAATCAAATACGGCGTATAGAAAATCCAGGAGCTTTTTTGAGGTTACTTCCCCGAACAGTTTTACAAGCGGTAATTGGTCTGGAGTGGAGCGGGGCAGGTGCCTCCGAAAACTTGTCGCCTGCCTTTATCCTTTTCCGGCGAGGGATCAGATTTTCGCGTAAAACTCATTGTAGATATCGCAGCCGTCCGGCCCGTTTGCTCGATCTCGTTCGTATCCGCAAACGATTGACGATTATCGCTTGGCAATGAATCGCAATTCGAATTACCATGACCCCTTTCGGATTCGCACCTGAAAGCACCGACGACGGACTGTCTCGTGATTTCAGGCGGGCTATCCGTATGCATTAGTTTCAAATTGGAGCAGAATGATGAATGACTTTGTCAGACGTCTGCGCAGTCTTGCGCTCAAACAACAAGAAAAAATAAAAGAGCTTGAGCAAGATAACCAGCGTTTAAACACACTAATACGTGCCCTGGGAAAACAGGTTCAAACCCTGGAAGAGACAAGAATAGCGATTGATTTTGCGACTGCCGAGATACCGGTTGACCTCGATTTAGTTCCCGAATATAGCCATAAGAATTACGGTAGATAATCCTGGTCTGCAAAAAAAGGGGTGGGGTCGGTGACAAATGCGAACGAGTATCATTTGACACCGAACCCTTTTCCCGGGCGAAGTAAATATTATCAGACAGGAAGGAATAAATGCCTGGTGCCCCGGTCAAGGCTCAGGCACCGACTATCTCTGGATGTCGTTCGATTTCATCCAGGATTTCATCGAGCGCCTGCCAGGCCAGTAGCACGCACTTTTTGCGAGCCGGGTGCTGTCGAACCGACCCGAGCGCGGCCAGCCCCATACCGGGTGGGCCTACCCCACCCTGGTCACCAAACCAGAGTTGCATTTTTTCGATCAGGTCGCGCGCCTGGGTTAATTTCAGGCCGCGGGCAGATTCAGTCATGAGCGACGCAGACGCCAGGCAGATCGAGCACCCGCGGCCGCGAAAGCGGACCGATTCAAGCGTGTTGTTTTCACAGTTGATGCCGATTTCGATTTCATCGCCGCAGCGCGGGTTGCTACCACGCCTGACGATTTGCATATCCCCGAGGTCGCCCTTGTTTCGAGGATTGTGAAAGTGATCGAGCAGGACGGCCCTGTAAATGCTTTGATCGGTCATCGCTTGCCGAAAAGTTTAACCGTTTCGTTGATGACGTCCGCCAGCGCCGATATATCCTGTTCATTGTTATAAAAATTCAGACTCGCGCGCGCGGTGCTCGATACCCCGAGTCGCTGCATCAGGGGCTGGCAGCAGTGATGCCCGGCCCGGATCGCGACACCTTGCTCGCCGGCGACCTGGGCGACGTCGTGAGGATGAATTCCCTCGATATTGAAGGATAAAATCCCGCCGCGCTCGTTTCCGGTTTCGGGCCCATAAAGCAGGACCTCATCGAAGGCTTCGAGCGTTTGGTAAGCATAATCGGTCAGATCCCGAACCCGTTGCTCGATGGCTTTCAGGCCGATTGTGCTTAGATAGTCAACGGCTGTCGCCAGGCCCACGGCGCCTGCCAGGTTCGGAGACCCGGCTTCGAAGCGCGCCGGGATTTCGGCCCAGCTGCTGTGATCGATACCGACCTCGTCGACCATGCCGCCGCCGAGTAGCAGCGGCTCGGTCTCGCGCAGTCTTGCGGATGTGCCGTACAGGAATCCGATACCGGTGGGTCCGCACATCTTGTGCGCCGAGGCAACCAGGAAGTCACAGTCCAGCTCCTGTACGTCCACCGGCATATGCCCGACCGATTGAGCGGCGTCGACCAGCACCGGGATGTCGTGCCGACGGGCGTGCTCGACGACTTCCCTGACGGGGTTGATCGTACCGAGCACGTTTGACATCTGCGAGATTGCGATCAGTCGGGACCTGGGGCCGAAGAGTTCTGGCGCATTCTCCAGATCGAGCCGTCCCCGATCGTCGACAGGAATAATGCGCAGACGGGCATCACGCTGGTTGCAGACCCGCTGCCATGGCAGGAAGTTTGAGTGATGCTCCATCTGGCTGACCCAGATTTCATCACCGGATTGCAGATGCGTTGCCGCCCAGCCGCTTGCGACCAGGTTGATCGCCTCGGTAGCGGAGCGGGTAAAAACGACCTGATCCGTAGTGCCCGCGTTGATAAACCGGGCGAGGGTTCGCCGGGCGGCCTCGTAATTCTCGCTGGCGTTTTCGGCGAGCGGGTAAAGTCCGCGGTGTACCGGCCCATATTCATGCGCATAGCAATGACGAATGGATTCGATCACGCAGGCCGGTTTTTGCGTACTCGCGGCGGAATCGAGGTAGTGCAACGGCGGCTGACCGTCTGCAAGATTCGGAAAGTCGTCCCGTAGCGCTTCGAAGTCAACCGCAGCCATCGACGGCGCTGGCGCCTTTTCAGCCGGATCCTGTGGCATCGGCGGCTGCCCTGGGAGAGGGGACTTCACGGTGCAGGGTATCGCGCATGCGCACACCGCTGGCCTGGCGCCGCACCAGCACGATTTCGCTGATTACGCTGAGCGCAATCTCGGCGGGCGTACGCGCACCAATATCGATACCGCAGGGCGCCATGACGCGCTTGATATCGTCCTCGGAAAAGTTCTTGCGGCGCAGGTAGTCCATCACCAGCCGCGATCGCTTGCGGCTCGCGATCAGGGCGATGTACTGCGCATCGGATTGCAGCGCCCGTGTCATCGATTCGTGATCGCCCTTGTGCTGGGTTGCAATGACGACGAAATCCCCGGGTAACGGGTTTAACTCGCCGTAATCGATGTCGTCGGTAATCAGCCACGTCGCCTGCGGGAACTTGTCACGCTGGGCCATCGAGTCATTGACGACGACCGCGAAGCCCATCAGGTCGGACAGTTGGCAAATATATTCGGCCACCTCGCCGTGTCCCATGATCCATACCGTCGGTTTCGGAATCGAGGGTTCGATGTAAACGCGCATGTGGCCGCCACAGGGCATGCCGACGCCGAGGACCTCGTCGTCGAGATCGATGTCGATGATTTCGGTTTCACCGGATTCCATGCTTCGCTGCGCTGCGTGGCAGGCGGTGGATTCGGCACAACCGCCGCCGACCCAGCCGGTAACGACGTTACCGTGCTGGTCGATCAGGGCCTTGGACCCGGTTTTTGCCGACGTCGATCCGACCACGTCGATGACGGTTGCCACCGCGTAGGGGACGTTTTGTTCGCGTATCGCGAGCAGGTAATCAAGGAATTCTTTTGCCATAACTAACTGACCTGCTGTGTCAAATTATTGAAGTCGCCGAAACTCGAGGACGCGCAGAATTTTTCGTAATCCTGCTGCGTGTCCAGATCGATCACAACCGCGGGATCGGGCATCTCGACCTTGTATACCAGTTCGGGATTTTTGTCGATAAACCTGCGGCAACCGAGGTTGCGCGTTCCCGCGAGGATGTCGGCGCGACAGTTCGCACTGATGACGATCGGATTACCGCGTTCTCCCCGGTAAGTGGGTATGACTACATCACCGCCGCTGCGATCGCGAAAAGCCTCGATCAGGGTATCGATATCGACGCTGCGCAACGCCGGCTGGTCACCGAGCGCAATGACGATAGCGTCGTAATTTTGCTGCAGCGCGCCGAGCCCGCAGTGCACCGAGGTCATCTGCCCCGACTGATACGCCTGGTTGTAAGCCATTGCCACGGGAAGGTCGTCGATCAACGCGCGCGTGGTTTCCCGCTCGTGACCGAGCACCACGACGATGTCATCGACGTTCGCCGCCAGCAGTGTCTGTACGCTGCGGCGCAGCAGGGGGATGCCGCCGATCGGCAAATGCAGCTTGTTGACCACACCCATGCGTTGCGACGAGCCGGCGGCAAGCACGACGGCCGCGATTCGATTCGCGTTTTCAGCCACCGCAACAGCCTCCGCTTCCTTCGGTTGTGGCTACCGGGGCGATATCTTCTGCGAATTTTGTCTCTGCCGACGGCAGG
>JAOTUD010000298.1 GCA_029864065.1 Gammaproteobacteria bacterium
GCTGGTTACGGTGCTTGCCGATGAGTATAGCCGGGATAATCGAGAAAGCCGGGGCGAGGGATTTTCGCAACGACGAGGCCAGTTCGATCAGCGCCAGGGATTCTGGTTCCAGGCGAGCCAGTAGTAACCCAAATCGTCCATCAGCGACTCGAACCTGGCGAAATCCATCGGTTTTACGACGTAGCTATTGGCGTGGTATTCGTAGGACTGGGCGATATCCTTGTCCGCAGACGAAGTCGTCAGAATCACGACCGGGGTTTTGCGCGTGTTAGCGTCGCTCTTGATCCGGCGCAGAACCTCGAGTCCATCGACCTTGGGCAGGCGCAGGTCGAGCAGGATACAGTGCGGGCTCGGATATTTGTCGATATCGGCGTATTCGCCGGCGCGAAAAACGTAGTCGAGCGCCTTCTGGCCGTCGTCGACATGGTGAATCACGTTTGGCACCTTGTGCTGCTCGAAGCTGCGTTTCACCATTTCGGCATGCGCATCGTTATCCTCGACCAGCAGCAGTATCAACGGTTCGCTTAAGGCGTCTGCACTCATGTATCAGCTTTCTCCCTGACGCGGTAGCGTAAAACAAAAACGACAGGCCTGTCCATCGCCGCGCGAATCGATCCAGTATCCGCCTGCGATTATCCAGCAAACGCGAATCCGGGGCGCGAGTCGAATGCGGGCCGCAGGGCCTGTCGCGACGTTAACAACTCACTTGAACTTCGGTTTAAACGCTTCCGGCCTCGGGAAACGGGAGGTAATGTCGAATTTCGTCAAATCCATGTGGCTGCGGGTGTATTCCTCCGAGGCGTCACGCGGCGGGTTGAAATCCCAGCCCTGGTAGCGCCCCAGCCGCAGCGCGGCATGCACCGCGCGGCGGCGGTCCTGGTCGCGGATCACCGTCTGCCGCAGCGCGTCGCTGTCCCAGTGGGCCGCGGCCTGGTTGCGGAAGTCCTCGAGCAGCGGGTGGTCGACCAGGTTTTCGAGTTCGTTCGGGTCCTCTTCGAGATCGAATAACTGATCCGGGTCGGTGCTGCAGCAAATATACTTGTGGCGCCCGCGCCGGATCATCAGCATCGGCGCGCCGGTGCCCTCGGCGAGGTATTCGCTGACGCAGGCGCCGGGATCGTTTGCATTATCGCCCTCGCATAACGGAACCAGCGAACGACCGTGCAGCGGATCGATCGGCGCGGGCGCCGCTGCACCGGTTGCCGCGGCGGCGATATCGACCAGGGTCGGCAGCACGTCGACCTGCGCCACCGGCGCCGCGACGCGGCGCGCCGCAAACCGCAACGGCTGATGCACGATCATCGGGATGCGGTTCGACCATTCGTGGAAACTCATCTTGTACCAGAGCCCGAACTCGCCGAGCATATCGCCATGGTCCGAGGTAAACAGGATCGTCGTGTTGTCGGCCATGCCGCATTCGGCCAATGCCGCGCGCAGGCGCCCCAGCCACTCGTCGACATAGCTCACGTTGCCGTAGTAAGCGCGGCGCGCGTTGATGATGTCCTGTTCGCCGAGGTCCACCGCGTCGAGCGCGATGACCTTTTCGAGGCGCGCATTATGCGCATCCTGCACGGCCGGGCGCGACACGGTCGGCAACGGGATATCGATGCCCTCGTACAGATCCCAGTAGCGCTGGCGCGTCGCGTAGGGATCGTGCGGATGGATGAAGCTCGCCACCAGGCACAGCGGCCGCTGGTCCTCGCTGCGCGCATGATCGTAAATCACGCGCATCGCCTGCGCGCCGACCTCGTCGTCGTAGGCGAGCTGGTTGGTGATCGCCGCGACCCCGGCCTGCTTGACGCTCGACATGTTGTGATACCACAGATCGATGCGCTCCTGCGGATGATGCCAGTCCGGCACCCAGCCGAAGTCGGCAGGATAGATGTCGGTGGTCACGCGGTCCTCGAACCCGTGCAGCTGGTCCGGGCCGACAAAATGCATCTTCCCTGACAGGCAGGTGCGATAACCCATAAGGCGCAGGTAATGCGCGAAGGTCGGCATGGTCGCGGGCAGGTAGGCGGCGTTGTCGTAACCGCCGCAGGCCGAGATATTCTGGCCCGTCATGAAGGCGTAGCGTGCCGGGGTACACAGGGGGCTGGAGCTGTAGGCCGACTCGAACAGCACCCCCTCGTCGGCGAGCCGATCGATATTGGGGCTTTTGACGACCGGGTTGCGATAACATCCCAGCGCCAGCGCGCTGAGCTGATCGGCCATCACTACCAGAATATTCTGCATCTCCCGCCCGTACCCTTTTGCCAGATTTTACAGCAGGTTTTTGCCATCGAATACGAGGACTTCGAAACCGTCGGTATCGAGATCGTCGATACAGCCCAGGTTGACGCGACACTTGTCCGGAAAGCGCGCGGTCACGTTGTGGGTATAGATGCCGCAATGCCTGCAGAAATAGTGTTTCGCAATCTTGCTGTCGAATTCGTACAGGCCGAGATCCGCGGGATCGGCATCTATTTTCAGGTCTGTCACCGGTATCGCCTCGGGGCTCATCAACGCGCCCTTGCGCCGGCAAATAGAACAGGTGCAACGCAGGCCCTGGGTGATTTCATCGCCATCGTAGGAAAACCTGACCGCGCCGCAATGGCAGCTGCCCTCGTAATGATGTGTCATAACTCTCTCCGTTGTTGCAACTTTGGCCCTATTTAAACGCGGTGAACAGGAAGCGGTTCACGCAGAAGAAATAGGCATCCTCTGCGATCAGCCGGTCAATCCCGTCCAGCCACTGTTCCGCCTCGCCGGCCGTGATTATATTACTGCGGTGCGCGGTGCGGGCGAAATTCTGCAGCATGTTCGCCGAGAAACTGTTTTCGGCATAACTCGCGTTCAATACTGGTATGGCCTCGACCCGCTGGTTAGCAAAGCCAAGACCGGCCAGCAGCGGGCGCAGCCGCTTCGGCAGGTTCGGATTGACCAGCGCGACATCCCAGGCGTCGAAAACCCGTTGTGTCAGGGCCTGGTCGTGGCTGTTCATGATCGCGCCGCTCCAGTCGGTTTCGAGCAGCGCGATGCGACCGCGCGGTTTCAGAACGCGGTAGAATTCGCGCAACGCGCGCCCGAGGTCATCGACGTAAAGCAGGGTCTGGGTACAGCTTACCGCGTCGAAACTGGCGTCGTCGAACGGCAGGGTTTCGATGCTGCCCTGCTGCAGGTGCACCTGCTCGAGACCGGCGCAGCGGGCCCTGGCATGGGCGAGCATGTCGTCGCTGAAATCGACGCCTTCGGCGCGACCCTCGCGCCCGACGGCGAGGGCTTGCTGCTCCAGCAACAGGCCGGTGCCGCAGCCGGCGTCGAGCACGCTTTCGCCACGCGTCAAGGCCAGCGCGGCAAGCGTGCGCAGGCGCTGGTTGACGATTTCGGGAGTCTGGTAGCTGCGCTCGATCAGTTCAGCCGCTTTCTTGTCGTACTTCTCCATCGATACCGGGGCAGGTATCAGCCCTTTTCGCCGAGGCTCAGCTTGAGTCCCTGCTGGTAGTAATGCGCGGCCTTATCCGGCTGTTTCAACTGTTGATCGAACAGCGCGGCGAGCGCCAGGCAGGCCCCGGGGGTCGCCTTCGCGCCGATACTGGCCTCGAAGTAGCCCTGCGCCTTGCCCCACAGGCGCGCGCGCATCGAAATCCGCCCCAGCGCCAGCAACAGGTTTTCGTTGTGGCCGTAATCATCGAGCAACTTTTCACAGCGCGACAACTGTACCGTCGGGTCCTTTGCCTTGAAGCGACCGTAGACCTCGATCAACGCGTCGTCCCATTGATTATCCAGCGACTTCAGCACGAGCTGCTCGGCGCTACCGCTATACCAGCCCTTCCGCGCCATGACGTCCAGGTAAAACCGGATCATCGCCGGGTCGGACTGCAGGGCCTTCGGAACCTTGCCCCAGGCCCGCTCGAAATCCTGTTGGTTGCCGGCGGCGCGTTCGAGCACGCCGCAATAGCCCGCAAGCTCCATCTCGCGCAAGCGGCTGTCCTTGATCAGTTTTTTATGCCGCACATCGGGCAGGATTTCGACCAGCGCGGGCCAGTCCTCGAGCTCGTGGTAGGCGCGTGCGAGCAACATGGTCACGTAATCATGGCGCGGCGCGATACTGTGCAAATGGCTCAGCGTCGCGAGCGCCTGTTCGGTTTGCAGGTGCGCGAGCTGCAGTTCGGCCTGGGTCACGCCGATGGCAAGCTCGGCGTCCGGGTTGGCATCGTGGGCGGCCTTCAGGTAATTGTCGCGGGCATCGTGCTTGCCCTGCAGCTGAGCCGCGCGCGCCGCGGCAAGGTAGTGCACCAGCGGGCTTTCGCTGTACTCTACGAGCCGCATCAGGTGGTTTTCCGCCTGCTCGAAGCGCCCCTCGGCGAGATCGATCAGACCCTCGTTGAGCTGGCGCCGCGCCTTGGCGTAGCGCCGGTTCTGCGACTGGCGCTGCACCGCGGCGGGCAGACGCCACAGGCCCCGCAGCAAACGCAGCAGGTAGTAAAGCGCAATCATGAACACGATTAACGCGCCTAGCGCGAAGGCGAGACTGGTTTCGACCGAGTAGTCGCGATAGCGCAACAGCACGAAGCCGGGATCGTCGCGCACCACCAAAACCGCCGCGAGCGCAATAATGACGAGAATCAGCAGCTTGACAAAAAGCTTAACCATTACCGGACTCCGTTGCCGGCGGGGCGGCGGGTTCGGGCGCGTTGTCACGCTGGCTGAGGATGCGCTGCAGTTCCCGCAGC
>JAOTUD010000299.1 GCA_029864065.1 Gammaproteobacteria bacterium
TCGGGGTTGGCCTCGAGGAACCGCCTGATTTCGTCGGCGAGTTGCTGGCTGTCTGGCAAGGTCATGGAGTCCGAAAAGAATACCGCTTAGGCCGAAACTTTGTGATCACGCAAACTTACCATGTTTATCCCGCCCAAGTCTTGCGGCAAATCGTCGTGGCGATTAAGCGTGATCACCATTCGTCGTCGCCAAGCGGCTTTCAGGCGACTCCACGGAAATAATCGTGGATGCCTTCGACGGTATTGATCGACGCGATACCGTCGCGAATATCGGCTTCTATCGCGCGCCGCAGGCCGAAGGAATTTCGCTTCCTGAGAGCTTCCAGCGCCTCGGCGTGACGATCGACCAGGTAAGTCTTTTCCAGTTTCTCGATCGCGATTCGCGAGAATGGGCCAAGCTGCAGCCACAGGCTTTCGATCAGGGGTACCGATATCTGGAACGGGTTGGCGCTGTAAAGATGACGATGAAACTGCTGGTTGTAGAGGCTGATATAATCGGCGTCGTCGTTTTCGACGGCCTCGTCGATTTTTGCGTCAAGCTTTTCCAGAATATCGATATCTTCTTCTTTTAT
Source organism: Gammaproteobacteria bacterium (assembly GCA_029864065.1). Taxonomy (GTDB): domain Bacteria; phylum Pseudomonadota; class Gammaproteobacteria. The sequence goes on from JAOTUD010000299.1 coordinate 572, forward strand.
ATAGGGTAATGCTCCCTCGGCGGCGTGGGTCTCGAGCAGGATGCGCAGGTCGCAAAGCTCGCTGAACTTTTCCGCCGTCATTAGCGGCACGATGACGCGCCGGTTGTTCTTGACCTCGACCGCGGCTTCGCAGGCAAGCCGGTGCAGTGCTTCTCGCACCGGCATCGGGCTGACCTTCAGGATTTCCGCGAGACCTCGAATGGTTAGTGGTTTGCCGGGTTCGATGCGACCGCATAACAGGTTATTGCGCAACAGCTGGTATACCCACTGGTGGGTCTTGAGATCGTGCGACTTTTTGCTCATCAGCAGCTTTAAATCCGCCGATGCGGTTGATTTCATGGATTTTATCCGCGGATGGATTCGACAATTATTTAATCACAAAACGGCGGCCACCACCAACGGCGCTATTGCAGGCGGCCGGGTTCGGTCGCTAGAATATGATCACATTAACCTTATCCAGCCGCGTGCGTCTACCAGCCCCGAATCGATGGTGGTATATTGCTCGCGGTTAATACCAGGTATCCAGCTTATGAAAATCGGTATTCTCGAAGCCGGTCTGCTGCGCGAAAGAATGGCTGCTCGCTTCGATCCCTACCCGGTCATGTTTGCCGACTTTCTCGGTCTTGCGCATCGTGATTTCGAATTCGAGACGGTCAGCGCGGTGCGCGGCGAAACCGCTGCATCCGTGCATGACTGCGATGGCTGGCTGATTACCGGTTCACGCCACGGGGTTTACGACAAGCTCGAATGGATGGGGCCTTTGCTGGATTTCGTCCGCGATATTGCCGCGTCCGGGGTACCGTTGATCGGGGTCTGTTTCGGTCATCAGATCATCGCCCAGGCGCTCGGTGGCGAAGTGACCAAGTCGGTAAAAGGTTGGGGTGTCGGCCTGCATGTCTACCAGGTCGACCAGGCGCATTCCTGGATGCAGGGCGGGCCGCGGCAGGCCGCGATGTATGCTTTCCACCAGGACCAGATCGTCGAATGCCCGGACTCGGCGCGGGTTTTCCTGAGCTCGGAGTTTTGCCCCTACGCAGGACTCAGTTACGGCGATTCCATCATCAGCGTGCAGGCGCACCCTGAATTTGCGGAAGCTTACGAAGTCGCGCTGCTCGAGGCCTACGGCGGCAGCGTGGTGCCCGAAGACGTAACCGCGCAGGCGTTAGCATCCATGCGCAGCGGCACAAAGGCCGACACCGAGATGGTGGCAAACTGGTTCGCGGAGTTTTTCCTGTCGCGCCGGGCGCTGGCGGCCGCGAGCAATAGTTAGCGGTCGCGCCATATCAGGACTGTGCCAGGGCCGGCTTGTCGAGCTGCGCCGTGAGGAAATCCTCGAACTCTGATTTCGGCATCGGTTTACCGAAATAATAGCCCTGCACAAAATCGCAGCCGAGCATCCTCAGGTAGTCCCATTGCTCGGCGGTTTCGACGCCTTCCGCGATTACCTCCAGGCGCAGCCCGTGAGCCATGGCGATGATTGCCTGCACCAGCACCTCGTTTTCCTTGTCTCCCGGCAGGTCCATGATAAAGCTACGGTCGATTTTTACCGTGCTCACCGGGTAGTTCTTCAGGTAACTCAACGCCGAGAAACCGGTGCCGAAATCGTCCACCGACAGTCTTACCCCGCGGTTGTTGATTTCGTTGATATAGGTGGTTACATCGGGTGAATCGTCGAGTAACAGGCCCTCGGTAATCTCGACTTCTAGCAGGTTAGGATCCCAGGCATGGAGTTCGATCTGCTCGTTGATGGTGTCGAACAGCAGGTTGGTGCGAAACTGAATGGTCGATGCGTTAACCGCTATGCGCAGACCGACGCCGAACCGCTGCTTCCATTCGGCCCCGGTCGCCAGCGCCTTTTTCAGTACCCAGCATCCGAGTTCGGGAATCAAGCCTGCACTCTCGGCGGCGGGTATGAATTCGTCCGGGAAGACCTGCCCGAGTTTGGCGCTGTACCAGCGTAGCAGTGCCTCTGTCGATACCACCTGGCCGGTCTGGCCATCGACGATAGGCTGAAAGAAAACCGTAAACTCGTCATTCGGCAGGGCCCTGCACAAATTGTCCTGTAGCTCGCGCTGTCGATGCGCTTTTTTGTTTATGTCCTCGGTGAAGAAACGGAACGTGTTCTTGCCCTCGTTCTTGGCCTGATACATGGCCTGGTCGGCGTGGTGCAGCAGGGTTTCGGCGTTGTCGCCGTGTTCGGGGAACAGGGCGATGCCGATACTGGCGCCAACCGATATTTTTTGGCCCTTGAATTCGATCGGCCTGGAGGCCTCGCGCAACAGGCTCTCGATCTTGGTTATCAGCGAAGTTTCACCGTCGATATCGGTAATCAGGACGATGAACTCGTCGCCCCCGATTCGCGCGACGGAATCGGTTTGACGGACGATGCCCTTGAAATTTGCCGAGGCCTGGATCAGTAGCCTGTCGCCGGCCTCGTGACCGAAATGGTCGTTGACGTGTTTGAATCCATCCAGGTCGACATAGATAACGGCGCTGGAAAATTTATAGCGTTGTGAGCGGTATATCAACTCGTTCAGTTCCTCGTACAGTCCGCGGCGATTGGGCAGGTTGGTCAACGGGTCGTGGGTCGCCAGGTGCTCGACGCGATGCTCGGCCGCGCGACGCTGCTCGACCTCCTGCTCGAGGCCGAAGCGCAGCCACCACAGGTCGAGGAAAACCCTGACCTTCGAAATCAGCGCCGTTTTTCGAATCGGTTTCTGGATATAGTCGACCGCGCCGGCGAGGTAGGCTTCCTCGATGTGCGCGTCGTCCTGGTTGGCGGTGATGAAAATAATCGGTATCGAACGCGTCTTTTCGTTTTCGTGCAATAACCTGGCGACTTCGAATCCGTCCATTACCGGCATCTGCACGTCGAGCAGGATCAGCGCGATATGATCTTCGGTCTGCTGCGCCGCCCTGAGCGCCTGTGCGCCCGATTCGGCGGTAATAATATCCGCCTGAATCGGCTTCAAAAGCACCCGAAGCGCCAGCAGGTTGGCCTTGGTGTCATCGACAATTAATATCTTTGCTGCGGGCATCAGTCCGTTTTTCTTTTGCTGAGAAAAGTCCTGGCAGGACTGATCCCGACCAGGACACCGATCTATACAAAAGTGTCATCGGCACGAACGCCAGTAAATTAAGCTTTTTCGCCAGATATTCGACCAACGAAAAGCGGGTTTTAATAGCCTGGCGATAGCCCCATTGTCGCTGTTTATACCGGTGAAGTGGAAATAATCATCTAAAATCCATGGAAAACCATAGTTATAGCCAATGACCGAAAAACATCACAAGCCCTCGGTGCTGCTGGTTGCGCGCTCGGCCAATAGCCTCAAGCTTGTCAGCAAGCATCTGCAGGCGTTTTTCGAGGTATCGACCGCGGCCGATGCCGAGGCGGCCTGGAACTCGCTGCTCGAGAGCCCGGATATTTCGCTGCTGCTGGGCGAGCTGGAACTGATGATCGACAAGTTCGGTTTGCTGGAACGGATCCGCAGCGCGAGCGATAGCTGGCTGGCCGCGACGCCGGTGCTGTTGCTGGTCGGCGAAAACGATACCGATGCAGGGCGAGAGCTGGCGTTCCAGATGGGGGCGACCGACTTTATCAACCTGCCTTTCTCCGGCTCGGAACTGAGCGCGCGCGCACGCCTGCATGCAAATCTTTATGTACAGCATCACGAGCAACTCCCCGAAGAAATGCCCGATGCCTCGACCACCAACGTATTGCAGCAACTATCGCAAAAGAACTTCTTCAACTCGCGCGCGCAGCAGGAGCTGTCCTTTTCGCAGCGGCATCGGGGTAACATCAGCCTGTGCAAGATCCGTCTGAACAAGGTCAAGGCGCTGGTGGAAAAATTCGACAAGGCGACCGCGATCGGCGCGGTAAAGGCCGTTGCCCTGGTTATTCAGAAGACCCTGCGCCGCGAAGACTGCCTGAGCTATTTCGGAAATGCCGAATTCTGTCTGCTTTATCCCGCCACCAATGGCATCGGGGCGACCACCGTTATGAATCGAATCATCGAAGAGGTATCGAGCGCTAAACTCGGCAGCGCCGGTAACGAAGTGCCGGTGACCCTGAGCGCCGCCGTTTACAGCTGCATAGCGAATGAAGACATCGACCTGGAACAGATATACGCGGCGCTCGACCG
>JAOTUD010000300.1 GCA_029864065.1 Gammaproteobacteria bacterium
GAGAACATGTCCCTGCGCGTGATCGCCGATCACATCCGCTCCTGCGCATTCCTGATCGTCGATGGCGTGCTGCCATCCAACGAGGGCCGGGGCTACGTGCTGCGCCGAATCATTCGCCGCGCCGCCCGGCACGGTCACCAGCTCGGCTGCAAGCGGCCGTTTTTCTACAAGCTGGTTGCAGCGCTAGACCAGGAAATGGGCGATGCCTACCCCGAGCTGCGCAAGCATCGAGGGCATGTCGAACGGGTGCTGCAAAAAGAGGAACAGCGGTTTGCCGAAACGCTGGAGCAGGGCATGCGCATACTCGAGGACGCGATAAGCCGAATGAAAGGCAACACCATCGACGGCAAGACCGTGTTCAAGCTCTACGATACCTATGGATTTCCGGTGGATCTGACCGCCGACGTCGCCCGCGAAGAGGGCCTGGAGATTGACCAGCAGGGATTCGATGTCGAAATGGAAGCGCAGCGCAAGCGTGCGCGGGCCTCGAGCCAGTTCAGCGCGATAAGCGATGGCCTAAGACCTGGCGATTATCCCGCGAGCGAATTCCTCGGTTACGAATTGCCATCGGCCGAGGCAAATGTGATCGCGATATTGCAGAACGACTCCAGGCTGGATCAGCTGGAGAATGGAGACCAGGCAATCCTCATTCTCGATCGCACGCCTTTTTACGCGGAATCCGGCGGCCAGGTCGGCGATGTCGGCAGCATCTCCGTTGGCGACGATACCCTGTTCGAGGTTAGCGATACGCAAAAGCAAAACGATGTCTTTCTGCATATCGGTTTTCTGTCGGGCGGTGAGATAAGCGTTGGCGACCGGGTAAGCGCGCATATCGACGAAGATTTCCGGCGCGCCGTCATGCTCAATCATTCGGCGACTCACCTGATGCATGCCGCGCTGCGTCAGGTGCTTGGCGAGCATGTTCAGCAAAAAGGGTCGCTGGTCGACGCCGAAAAACTGCGCTTCGATTTTTCACACTACCAGCCGCTAGAGCCGCGACAGATCGTCGAAATCGAAACCCTGGTGAACAACCAGATTCGCAGGAACCTCGAGACCAGGTCCGAACTAATGGACATGGAGGCCGCCAGGAAATCGGGTGCGATCGCGCTGTTCGGCGAGAAGTATGGCGATGTCGTGCGGGTATTAAAAATCGGATCCGATTCGATCGAGCTCTGCGGCGGCACCCATGTGCTGCGCGCCGGCGACATCGGGCTTTTCAAGATCGTGCTCGAAACGGGCATTGCCTCGGGCATACGGCGCATCGAGGCGGTTACCGGCGAGACCGCGGTCAAGCGCTTCATCGATAGCGAGTCCAGGCTCGATACCGCCGCGCATACGCTCAAGGCAAGCCGCGACGATCTGCTGCCGCGCATCGAGCAGTTGCAGGCGAGCAACCGGGCGCTGGAAAAGCAGCTCGAATCGCTGAAGTCGAAGCTTGCTGCGCAGACCGGCGGTGACCTTGCGTCTATGGCGCAGGAGGTAAACGGGATCAAGGTACTCGCGACAAAACTCGACGGCGCCAGCGTCAAGACCCTGCGCGAGACGGTAGACCAGCTAAAAAACAAGCTCGGTGCCGCTGCCGTGGTTCTCGCCAGCAGCGAAGACGGCAAGGTATCGATTATCGCCGGCGTCACCAGGGAGGAGTCGGGGCGCGTGAAAGCCGGAGACCTGGCCAATTTCGTGGCGGAGCAATGCGGTGGTCGCGGTGGCGGCCGCCCCGATATGGCCCAGGCCGGCGGCAATCAGCCGGAAAATCTTGCGGCCGCGCTGGACTCGGTCGTGCCGTGGGTCAGGAGCCAGCTCTAGCCCGCGCCCGGCCATGCAATCAGGCCGACTTCCCTGAGGAACTGGTAAACCAGGACTATTGCCAGCAGCAACAACAGTTTGCGCAGTATCCCCTGGTATGTTTTTACCTCGATACGGGATTGCAGTCGCTGCCCTAGTAGAAGCGCGACAACCGCGGCGATCGCCAGCGGGGCCGTTTCGAGCAGCAGCCGGACGCCGACCAGGCCCGCCACCGCCAGCACTATAATCTGGGAGGTTTTGCCTACCAGGAAGCAGGAATTCAACGCCGGCACCAGCGCCGATCTCGGCGTATCCAGGGACAAAAAGTAAACGATCAGTACCGCAACCATGACATTGGTGGTGCCGGCAGCAAGCCCGGCGGTGGTGCCGAAAATCGCCATTGCCAGCAACGAATGCTGTACCAGCCACTGTCTGGGAATACGCAATCCGTTCCAGAGATACAACAGGATCAAGCTGGCCAGCACGATTCTGAAGGGAGCGGGGTCGGTTATCGCCAGCACCGCGCTGCCGATGATTGATCCGAGCAGCGCAAACAATACCAACGGCAAAAACTGCCGGGTGGTCTCGAGGGTTGCCTTGCTGTTGATGATGCTCGCGATGTTGACCGCCATGGTCGGCAGCAAGGTTACCAGGATAGCGCTGCGCACATCCATCATCGTCGCCAACAGCGGTGTCGCCACCATCGGAAAGCCCAGGCCCAGGGTGCCGTGAATCAGGCCTGCAAATAGTATTACGCAAGCTATGGCGGCGAGTATCGGCCAATCGAATTGAAGCAACGAGAACATCGAGATAGAGATTATCCTGGGAAGGCCCGGGTATTCTAAACGCCAATCCGCGTCTTGACGAATATCGTTATACAAATCAGGGCAATTTCCCTATAATCCGCGCTCGTTTTTTCAAGTCGTTGGCTAATGGCGTTACTGGTGCAAAAATTTGGTGGCACTTCCGTGGGCTCGATCGAGCGCATCGAAGCCGTCGCCGAAAAGGTTATCTCCTACCGGGATCAGGGTAACGATATGGTTGTCGTGGTGTCGGCGATGAGCGGGGAAACCAACAGGTTGATCGAGCTTGCCCGGCAAATCGATCCGCAGACGCGTGGCCGCGAACTCGACGTATTGCTGACTACGGGCGAGCAGGTCACCATCGCGTTACTGGCGATGGCCCTGCAAAAGCGCGGCTATCCCGCGCGATCCTACACGGGTGGCCAGGTCAGGATTACGACCGACAGCGCGCACAACAAGGCCCGCATCAAATCGATCGAGCACGAGAAAATCACCGGAGACCTGCAAAATGGCTGCATCGTTGTGGTGGCCGGATTCCAGGGTGTCGACGAGTTCGACAACATAACCACGCTTGGCCGGGGCGGTTCGGATACCACGGGCGTCGCGCTGGCCGCGGCGCTGAAGGCGCAGGAATGCCAGATATTTACTGACGTCGACGGCGTTTACACGACCGATCCCAGGGTTGTACCCGAGGCACGTCGACTGAATATCATAACCTTCGAAGAGATGCTGGAAATGGCGAGTCTCGGGTCCAAGGTTTTGCAGATTCGTGCGGTCGAATTTGCGCAAAAATACAAAGTGCCGTTGCGCGTCCTGTCCTCCTTCGAAGAGGGGGAGGGCACATTGATTACCTCTGAATATGGTGCGGATAAAACTATGGAACAAGCCCTGATATCGGGTATCGCGTTCAATCGCGACGAGGCCCAGTTAACCTTAAACGGTGTATCGGATACACCTGGCGTCGCTTACCAGATCCTCGGTCCGATCTCGGATGCAAACATCGAGGTCGATATGATTCTGCAAAACGTCAGCGCCGACGGTACCACCGATTTTACTTTCACGGTGCATCGCAACGATTTTGAAACCGCGCTGGACTCGCTCAAGCGGACCGCGAAAAAATTGAAGGCGCGCGAGGTCTCCGGAAATAACAAAATCGTCAAGATCTCGATCGTCGGCGTCGGGATGCGATCGCACGCTGGCATAGCTAGCCGGATGTTCGAAATTCTGGCCAACGAGGGAATCAATATCCTGATGATTTCGACTTCGGAAATAAAAATATCGGTCGTAGTAGATGAAAAATACCTGGAGCTAGGGGTGCGTGCGCTGCACGAGGGCTTCGACCTGAAGTCGCAACCATAAAATTTTTCAACTAGATTAGCGCTAACCTGTTGGGTTAGAATGATTTTTGGCCCGGAGAAATTGGTCATATAACAATTAAAACGTTGTTCCTGCCTGGATGGCAGGGTGAGATTACTGTGAAATTCATTGGGAGAGATGGGAATGCTGATATTAACGCGGCGCGTGGGGGAAACCTTGATGATCGGGGACGAGGTGACTGTCACCGTCCTCGGCGTTAAGGGAAACCAGGTAAGGATAGGAGTTAATGCCCCAAGAGAAGTGGCGGTGCATCGTGAAGAGATTTACGAGCGCATTAAAGCGGAAGAGGAGCAGGAGCAGGAGCAGGAGCAGGAGCAGGAGCAGGAGCAGGAGCAGGAGCAACTGGGCAATACCGCCGAAGGGTAAACCTCGGCACTACTGGAAGCGGTTTTCACCGCTCGCAAAAAGCGGTATACGTCGGTAATAGCCTTGTTTATTTGGCTATAGGGATGTAATTTATGCGCAATATCCGGAGAGATGGCTGAGTGGTCGAAAGCGCTCCCCTGCTAAGGGAGTATACGTTAATAGCGTATCGAGGGTTCGAATCCCTCTCTCTCCGCCAACAATCCATATTAATCCGTCGCCGGAGGGATAAGGGCTTTAGTATAATATTGAAAAGCTATTAGCCCTGCTGCCGAAAACCCGTGATCATTCATATAAAGCCTTCCTTGTTTCGGGGAATTCTTTTCGCCCTGCTGTGGTTGATATTGGTTGATGGTAACCTGGATTCCTGGCCTGTAGGCGC
>JAOTUD010000420.1 GCA_029864065.1 Gammaproteobacteria bacterium
GCATGCGCGCTCCGCCGCTCGCCGTGAAGCATACCAGCGGCAATCCCTGGTCGATGCAGGTGTTAACCGCGCGTACGAATTTTTCACCCACCACAGAACCCATGGAGCCGCCCATGAACTGGAACTCGAATGCGGTCGCAACCATTTCGACGCCCATCACCTTCCCCTGCATCGCCACCAGGGCATCTTTCTCCCCGGTTTGTTTCTGCGCATGGCTCAGGCGGTCGCGGTATTTCTTGTCGTCCCTGAACCTGAGGACATCGTCCGCCTTCAGGTCGGCTGCAATTTCGCTACTACCCTCTTCATCGAAAAAAAGTTCCAACCGACGGCGCGCGCCGATTCGCATATGGTAATCGCACTTGGTACAGACTTCCTGGTTGCGTTCCAGTTCGGTGCGATAAATGATCGCGTCGCAGGAATCGCATTTCGCCCATAGCCCCTCGGGGACATTCTTCTTGTCGTTACCGCCCGAGGTCCTGATTTTTGACGGCAACAGCATCTCGAACCAGTTCACCGGAAGACCTGCCCAGCAACTTCAATCATCGTGCTTATTTCGTGAATCTTACTCGTCGCCACGTTTCACCTCTGCAAACAATTGATCGATCAAGTTGTGGCTTTTCACTCCTTTCGAGGTTTCCACACCGCTACTTACATCGACCCCCCAGGGCCTGACCCGAACGATCGCCTCGGCAACGTTTGACGGATTGATTCCACCAGCCAGTAGCAGCGGATGATCGAACGGAGAAGGGATTCTGGACCAGTCAAATGTATCACCTGAACCGCCCAGTCGTCCAGCAGCGTTGCTGTCGAGCAGGAACCCCTGCGCGGTTTGGTACGCGTCCGCGAAATGCGCCGGATCTTCGATGCTGCCCATCGGGATTGTCTTCAAGTAAGGCATGGACCAGGATTCACAGAATTCCGGGGCCTCGCTGCCGTGGAACTGCAGGCAATCGGGCCGCAATCGATTTACCACCTCTGCGACCCAGTCCGCGGCCTCGTCGAGAAACAATGCCGTCACCGTTACGAAGGGTGGCAATACCTGCCGTATCGATATCGCCTGCTCGATCCCTACCGCGCGCGGGCTTGGCTGGTGGAAAACCAGGCCAATCGAATCGGCGCCCATCGCGGCCGCGTGGGCAGCGTCCTGGGTGCGCGTTATTCCGCATATCTTGACTCGAGTCCGCCGATGCATGTCAGAATAATACGGGTTTTTTGGCGCGCGTGGGCAGCTTATATTCCTGGTACCAGGGTTTCAGGAAGTATAGTCCGGCCGCGGCCGCGGTTACGTCGGCGCGGTTACGATCCCGCGCCTCGAACACCTCGCGAAACCAGTTGACGTCACGGTCTCCGCGACCCACCGCAATCAGGCTGCCGGCGATATTGCGCACCATGTGATAAAGGAAGGCATTTGCCTTGACGTCCAGATAAATCAACCGGCCCTGCCGCAAAACCGAAATCTCATGGACATACCTGCTCGACGATTTGGCCTGGCAACCGACCGCCCGAAAGCTGCTGAAATCGTGTTCCCCGAGCAAAATCTGGGCGCATTCGTGCATTGCCCCGTGATCGAGCGGGCGGAACTCCCAGCTGGCGCGATCGTGGAACACCGCGCTCGGCACATCCGTATTCATGATTATGTAGCGATAGGCGCGCGCCGTTGCGCTGAATCGCGCATGAAAATCTTCCGGCACGGGTGCAACCCAGAGCAATCTGATATCTCGCGGCAAACGGCAATTTGCGCCCAGTACCCAGGCGCGCTCGCTGCGCTCGGCAGCGGAATCGAAATGCGCTACCTGTTCTATGGCGTGCACGCCGGCATCGGTTCGCCCGGCACAAACCAGATCGATCGGGTGATTTGCAACAAATCCGAGCGCAGCCTCGAGATTTTGCTGAATCGACGCGCAATGAGGCTGCCGTTGCCAGCCGCAATACGCGGTTCCCCCATACTCTACACCGAGCGCGTATCTCACCTCGAATATCCGGGTTGAACTAAACAGGGCATATTCTATTACGCTTCATGGCAGAGAGCTTTGTTCGCGGCAAGATGGTTCAAGCGACAGCGTACGGGTCGAAACCGGACCGGGGCGCGTCGGCCGCGAGTGTAGCAAAATCCGCGGCCGGTGGACGAGTTCCACCAGGCCGCGGCGCAAAAACAAAAGCCTGCGGCTTTCACCGCAGGCTCGATGCTTTCAGAAGCTGTAAACCCAGCGCGCTATACGGATCAGATCTGGTCCAGCAGCGCCTTCGCTTCTGCCTTTTGTTCCGCGTTACCCTCCGACAGGACTTCTTCCAGGCTGCCGCGAGCGCCTTCGGTATCGCCCATATCGATAAACGCGCGCGCCAGGTCGAGCTTGGTCGACACTTCATCGACGTCATCCGGCAGCATCAGGTCGCCGATATCGTCGATGTCTCCGACGGAAGCCGTCTTCGCGGTGGGCTCTTCGAAATCACCCGGTGCAAAGGTACCCGTTTTGACGTCATCGCCGTCGTCATCGCCATCCATCGCCAACGAATCGTCGTCGATGGATTCGATGATATCGGTGGGTTCGATAAAATCTTCTCCACCAAAATCGATTATCGAGATATCTTCATCGTCATCATCGTCATCGGTGGGCAATTTCAGCTCCCGGGTATCCAGGTTCAGTTCCCCGGTCGCCAGCGACGTATCGTCGCTATCCAGCATAGCCGTGTCTTCCATGCCGAGATCGATTTCCGACTCATCTTCGCTATCGCCCGCATCCATCTTCGGTACGACTTCGGTTTCCTCGTAGTTAGGGGTAATGATGGCCGTTTGTTCCGGGGCTTCTTCGGCGGATACGCCAATCTCTACCGCGTCCTCGTCCACATCATCGACATCGGCTTCGAACGAAATCAGTTCGGAGTCGTCGATGTCCAGTTCATCCCCGGCTTCAAGCGCGGCTTCGAACTCCGCTCCAAAATCGATTTCGGAAATGTCTTCCGCGGCATCGGCTTCGTCTGCACTAACATCGAATTCCATCGCGAGATCATCGAGGTCGGTGTCCGCGGCGGGCTGCTCCTCGTTCCCAAGATCGAGATCATCTGGCAGCTCGAGATCGGCGTCGCCGGAAGCCGGCTCGTCCATCGAGAATTCGAGTTCTTCGCCGATTTCTTCGGGCAGGTCCAGCCTGGTATCTTCCCTGTTATCGGCCTTGCCGCGCAGGTCGGTATCGTCCTCGTCGCCGAAGTCCGGTAATCCATCCAGTTGCGGAATCTGCTGGGTCGCCGCTATCGACCCCGCCTCGCCCAGGTTCGAGGTATCGCTGAAATCGCCACCGGTGTCTTCTTCGCCCAGATTAAAATCGGTAGTCGAGAAGTTGGTATCGTCGTCTTCCGATGAACCGAGATCGAAATCGGCCTCCTGGGGCTTGGTGATCTCGAGATCGGCAGCGCTGATACCGATATCCTTGGCTGCGGAGAACAACGGATTGTCGGGAACCAGCTCGTAACCCATGACCTGCACCCTGTCCCAGTAACGGCTGCCGGCATCACCCATCGACTTCAGCTTCTCCGCTTCACCGACGAATGCGTCTACGTTTTTGGTCGCAAAATAAGTATCGAGTAGCTTGGAACGATAATCCGCGCGCTCCGGATGCTCGGCCAGGTTGCTGTTTAAAAGTTCCTCGG
>JAOTUD010000301.1 GCA_029864065.1 Gammaproteobacteria bacterium
AGCAAGCCATCCGACTCAACGCTGTGGCTATCGAGATGAATTTGGCGGCTTTTACCTGGGGTCGCTGGTTGGTGGCGAATCCTGCCAGGGTGCACACCGCGGCATCACCTCATTTGACACCGGCCTTCGAGCAACCCTCGACCAGTGATCTGATCGATAACCATTACCGGGAATTGACCGACTATCAAAACCGGGCGCTTGCCGATGTTTATCGTGAAGCAGTAACTCGTATCGACGACGAAGGTTTGCGGCGAGCGGCTGCCAATTCGCTGTTCAAGGCGCTGGCGTATAAGGATGAATATGAAGTGGCGCGTTTGATGTTGGCGCAACCGAATATGGGTGCGAAGGTCACGGGCCGGGTCAGGCGGTTCTATTACCTGGCGCCGCCCATTTTCGGTGTGCGTGATGCCGATACCGGTAAGCCCTTGAAATTTAAAATGCCGGGTTGGGCTATTGAGCCGGTGTTTCGCTTGCTTCGTTCCCTGAAGTGGCTGCGGGGCGGGCCGCTGGATGTCTTTGCGTTTAGTGAAGAGCGGAAGAATGAACGCGCTCTGGCGGCCGACTGCCTGGCCATGGTCAGAGCGATTGGCGATCAGGGTGCAACCGTTGACAGGAAAGCAGCAACACAGGACCTTAATCTGGTGCTCGAGGTGAAGGGATTCGGGCACGTGAAGCAGAGAAACTGGCGACAGGTTGAGCATCGCTGGCAGGAAGCCAGGCAGCGCTGGTCAGTTTGACAGGAATTTTTGAAGGCCGAAGATGACAGCATCTCCGGATCACAGAATTCCGGGGACAGTATACCTAATTCCATTTTCTCATTGGCGATTAGCTAAACTGCGGTCAGGTCCCCTATTGCCGCGTCAACTGGTCGAGGCACTTGTCGAGCGCCGCGATGAAAAGATCGACCTGCGCCCGGTCCCAGGCGAAATTGGGGCGCATCTTGAACGCGTTGTGATGCGGGCCTGATTTGCCGACCAGGATGTGTTCGGCCAGCATCAGGTCGATCAGCCGGGCGGTTTCGGCACTGGCCGGCGTCTTGCGCTCGCGGTCGGTGACGAATTCGAGGCCGACGATCATGCCCTTGCCGCGTACGTCGCCGATCAGGGGTTGGCGCCGCGCGAGCTCGCGCAGTTGCGCGCGCAGGTAATCGCCGACCTCGACACCCTTGCCGACCAGGCCGAAGCGCTCGATTTCGTCGAGCACCGCCATGCCCGCGGCGCAGGACACCGGGTTGCCGCCGAAGGTGCTGAACAGCTCGATGAGCGCCGCGAAGCGGTCGATCAAAGCCCTGTCGGTGATGAGCACGCCGAGCGGGTGGCCGTTGCCGACCGGCTTGCCCATGGTGATCATGTCGACGTGCTCGAGACCCTGCGCGCGAAACCCCCAGAAATCGCCGAGCCGGCCCATACCGGCCTGCACCTCGTCGGCGATGACGAGTCCACCCGCTGCCTGCACCCGCTGCGCGACCAGGTCGAAATACCCGTCCGGCGCCATCGCCACGCCGTTGCTGCACAGCGCGGTATCGACCATCCAGGCCGCCGCCTGGTGCCCGCGCTGTGCCAGGTCGGCGAGCGCGCGCTCGACGTCGGCGGCGTATTTCTGCGCCGCATCGGCATCGGCGGCGAAACGTCCGCGGTACATGTCCGGCACCTCGAGATACTCGATATGATCGAAGCGTCCGCTTACTTCGGGCGACAATTCCATCGTGGTCTCGGTGCAGCCGTGGTAGGCCTCGTCCATGATTAGCGCGCCGTCACGGCCGGTGGCGAACTGCGCCAGCTGCATCGCGATGTCGTTGGCCTCGCTGCCCGAGTTGACGAACACGCAGGCGTTCAGGTGATCCGGCAGGTCGGCGGTCAGGCGCTCGGCGTAATCGGCGACGATATCGCACAGGTAGCGGGTGTTGACGTTGAGCACGCTCGATTGCCGGTAAAGGGCCTTCGCCACGTGCGCGTTGCCGTGCCCGATCTGCTGCACGTTGTTGTACGAATCGAGGTAACGGCGGCCGTCCGGGGTGATCAGCCACGGGCCCTCACCGCGCACGAAGTGCAGCGGCCGCTCGTAGAAATGCACGACTTCACCGAGCAGGCGCGTGCGCTTGCGCGCGAGCGCGTCGTAGCCGGCTGCGGCGCTCGTCTCGTGCTGCGCGATCGACGCGTAAACCGGGAAGCGGCAGGCCTCGCGGATGCGTCGCGTGGCGCGGTCGCGGCCCTCGTCGATCATGCGCCGTAGAATGTCGGCGTACTTGCCGGTGTCACTCAGGTAACCGTGACTGTCGTCGATGGCGTCGCGCGCGCCGATCAGGATGACGTTGCTGGCGTGGCGGATCAGCGTGGCGTCGTAGAGCAGGTCGACCTCGGCTTCCTCCAGCGGCAGGCGCGAATCGAAACCGGCCGCGGTCGCGCACAGGCAGCCGACCGGATCGGGCTCGTCCTCGGCGGTGGTATCGATGGTGGCGATTTCGGCGACGATCGGGCCGTACAGCATATCGCCGAAATCGATGATGCCGACCGGCTTGTGCGGGTCGTTGCTGTCCACCAGCGCGTTGCGCCCATCGGCGTCCTGGTGGATCACCTGCCAGCGCAGCTGCTGCAGCTGCGGCAGCACGCTCGTTTCGGCATGGTCGAGCACCTGGTGGCAAAGCGCGCGCAGCTCCGCGTCGGCGAGTAATTCGATCTGCGCGCGCAGCTCGAGGCAGCACGTCAGGTCCCACAGGTGATCGTTACTGCGCGCGGCGGGGTGGAAGAAACCGCGCAACGCCAGGTCGAGCTCGGCCACCAGCGCGCCGAGCGCAAAGCGCATGCGCCCGCACAGCGCGTCCGCGCGCGTTTCGATGACGTCGCCCGGCAGATAGCTGAGCACGCGCAGGATGTGCCTGTCGCCGCCGCGGGACTCGATCCATTCGTAAGGCCGGCCGTTAGCGGAGGCGACCATGCGCGGCACCGGCAGGCGTTCGTTGCGCGCGGCGATGTGCTCGAGCGCGCGCACCTGGAAATCGACGATCGCCTCAGGCTCGGCGGCGTTGGCGATTTTCAGCACCACTGTGTCGCCGTCATCGAGCCGTACCTTCCACGACAGGTCGCGTTCGCTGCTCTGGCTGGAAAACTTCCCGCGGATGCCGTAAAGCTCACGCGCTACACTGCGCACTTCGTCGAGTTCGAATCGGGGCAGGTTGCGTTTAAGCGTTTCGCTGGACATGGCTTTGCTCGGCTGATGGAAACCGCGAGATTACACGGAAACTCCGGCGGCGTTAATCCTGCCCTGTTGGGGTATTGGGGTATTGGGGAATTCCGGGGACAGTATACCGAATTGGGTGAGGATGGCCTGGGGCCGGGATGACGAGAAATTGGGCTCAAGTAAGTGCCATTCTCAACTGTCACTCTATTTCATTGTCCCCGGAATTCGCTCTAATTGCCTTGCGCTTTATTAATGATGCGAAATTCCACG
Organism: Gammaproteobacteria bacterium; assembly: GCA_029864065.1. Taxonomy (GTDB): domain Bacteria; phylum Pseudomonadota; class Gammaproteobacteria. Next base: position 3,448 of record JAOTUD010000301.1, read on the forward strand.
TGGTCACCGTCCTCTTCCAGGCGAACAAACCAGCGCTTTGCCGTGATATCTGTTCCGGCCGCCGTACGATAGGCGTTTGTATCGAGTTGCCAGCCGTTTGCGGACCTCGAAATCCTGGCGGTAGCTGCCGATCCGTCGGAAAACGCTACCAGGCAATCGCGGCCCGATTGAATGGTGGATGCTTTCTCCAGGCCGGAAATTCTTCCCCTGTGACCGGGGTATAAATGGGTATGGGTGGCTTCCAGGATCATCGCGTTATTATAAGGGATACGGATTCAGGTCTTACATCTGACAAGTGTACATTGAAGAATTACGGTGACAGTTTACTTAAGGAATCTCTGCATAACTCGATTTCCGGAGTCATTGCGAGCGAAGCGAAGCAATCTTTATATTAAACTTCAAACACTTAAAGATTGCTTCGTCGCTTCGCTCCTCGCAATGACCAGTTATGCAGAGCTTCCTTAATTCGAAGATAAGTTAACTATCACCATAAATACAAATGTCACCGATCCCTTTACCGCTAATAAAACCCTGAACTCTTAAAACCGGGACTAAAACCGGGTCAGATTTATTTAATGGTTGGCTTTGCTGACGGGTGGTCGGCCTGGGCGTTTGTATTCCAGTCTGATCCCAGGCAAAGAATGCTTGTATTACGAGGCGGGCCTGCTCAAAAGCAGCGGCAGTATCACCGATCCTCGAGTAACCTTGCCAGCACTTCCTGGTCGAGCGGGAAGCTCATTTCCTTCGGCACGATTTCGTCCAGGCGCCGCCAGCGAAAACTTTCCTCGCGTTCGCGGTGTTCGACGAAATCGTAAGCTTGTTCAGCGACGCGAAACCGGGGCAGGCGCCGGCCGTTTTGATCCGGCTGCAGGCGGCATTCGTAATAAACGCAGATAATCTGGTCCCCGGGGACAAAACGCGACTCGACGAGATTTTCCGAGGTATAAAACTGTCTGAGCACTTCGACGTCCTGGCCGAATTCTTCGAGCGCTTCGCGGTGCAGGCAATCGAGGATGCCTTCGCCGTATTCCAGCCCGCCGCCCGGGAACTTGGCGTAAAACCCGCCGTCGACAATTTCGTCCGACAGCAACAGGCTTTTGGGAAAACCGGGACAGATTTATTTAATCGGTTATAGACGAAAACGGCATTTCAATTATAAATAGATCTGTCCCAGTTTCCTGCTCAGCTTCCATGAGGCACTGTACTGGCTTTTATGCTC
>JAOTUD010000302.1 GCA_029864065.1 Gammaproteobacteria bacterium
TTACCACGATAGCCGCGATTTCGAAATCGGCGATTGCGTCGAAATTACCGTGCACCCGGACGAAAACAAGCATCCCCCGAAGATGAAGCGCAACAAGGGCGCCTGCTAGTCAATTAGATGGTCCGGCAATCGGTTCTCGCGGAGGCGTCGAGGCGCTGAGGGCGCAGAGTATTGTAGTGTCTACTCTCGACGGCGAGGATCAGTAAGCGGATTATTTTGCGGGGCGCCGGCCACCGTTGCCCGACTTAATTGGCAAATAAATTGATAAGTTAAACCGCATGGAAAGGTCACCTGGTCGTGGTTTTTAAAATGGATACCGGCTTTCGCCGGTATGACGGTGTTGTAGAATTATCGCGGGATAATTTCATGTCCCGCTCTTCTGAATATCCGCCAAATAATTGATCACAATAATTTTTCCTGATTAATTCAGAAAATAAATGGCACATCGGTGGGGCGCAGGCCTTACAGGTCCTTGACCAGGCGCAGCGCGTCGTAGACCGCGGCGTGGATATTGCGCGACGCGACCGCGTCGCCGATACGAAACAATTTGAATTTTCCAACCGAGTTGCGCTCGACTGCCTGCGGCCTGCCGTCGATGAGCGCATCGTAATCGACCTCGCCCAGGTTGCGCGATAGCGGCTTGAGCGCGAAGTAGACCTCGTCGAGCGGCAGGGTGCCGTGTTCGACGACGACCTGGTCGACGGTCCGTTCGCTGGCAAAATCGCCGTAATCGCTGCCCAGCGTGACGCGGATTCTGCCTCCTTCCCGCGTCGCATGGAGCGCACGCCGGCACAGCGTAAAGCGCACGTCCAGCGGCAGCAGCTTGCGCATGTAAGGTGTCAGGTTGGTGCCGCCGATATCGGGTGCGATCTGGCGTTCGGGCGATACGTATTCCAGCTTCGCCCCGCTTTGTGCAATGATTTCGGCGGCCTGCATGCCTGGATGATCCGCGCCGTCGTCGTAGAGCAGCACGTCTGCCGCGGGCACGACGTCGCCGGAAATGATATCGCGCGCCGAGACCACCAGTTCGTTGCCGCTCTTGAGCAGCTCCGTGTGCGGCAGACCGCCGCTGGCGATGATCACGATATCCGGATTCTCGGCGATGACATCTTCGGCCTCGGCGTAGGTATTGAAGCGGAATTCGACGCCTGCCTTGTCGCATTGCTCGACGCGCCAGTCGACGATACCGATCATTTCGCGTCGGCGCGGGGATTGCGTCATCAGGCGCACCTGCCCCCCCGGCTCAGGTGTGGCCTCGAACACGATAACCTGGTGGCCGCGTTCGGCCGCGACGCGCGCCGCTTCGAGGCCCGCAGGACCCGCGCCGACGACGACGATTTTTTGCGGATTGTCGCTGCGCGAGTCGATCTGGTGAGGCATCGTCGCCTCGCGCCCGGTGGCCGGGTTGTGGATGCATAGCGCTTCACCGGCCAGGTAGATCCGGTCCAGGCAATAGGTGGCGCCGACGCAGGGGCGTATATCCTGCTCGCGACCCTCGACCAGCTTCTGCACGATGAGCGGGTCGGCGATATGCGCCCGCGCCATGCCGACCATGTCGAGCTTGCCGCTTGCGACCGCGTGCCGTGCGGTGGCGATATCGGCAATCCTGGCCGCATGAAAAACCGGAAACTTGGTTTCCCTGCGCACCTCGCCGGCAAAGTCGAGATGCGGCGCCGAGGGCATACCCTGCACCGGAATGACGTCGGTCAACGCGGCGTCGGTATCGATATGCCCGCGAATCACGTTGAGGAAATCGATCTGGCCGGTGGCGACCATGCGCCGCGCGATTTCGATACCGACCTCGCGCGTAATGCCGTTTTCCATTTGCTCGTCGACGACCAGCCGCAGACCGACGATGAAGTCGACGGAAACGCGCGCGCGAATCGCGTCCAGAATCAGGTGGGTAAAGCGCAGCCGATTGTCGAGCGCACCGCCCCATTCGTCGTCGCGGAAATTGGTGACCGGCGACCAGAACTGGTCGATCAGGTGTCCGTAGCACTGCAGCTCGATACCGTCGAGGCCGGCGGCCTGCATGTGTTCGGCCGCGAGCGCGTAGTCGGCGACGATGCGTTCGATATCCCAGTCCTCGATAATCTTGGGGAAGGCGCGGTGCGCCGGCTCGCGCGCCCCGGAGGGCGACACGGTCGGCAGCCAGTCGGAATGATTCCAGTGCGCGCGGCGGCCGAGATGGGTCAACTGGATCATGACCTTGCAATCGTGCTCATGGCAGCTGTCGACGAGCGCGCGCATCCACGGCACCACGTCCTCGCGGTAGGCGAGGATGTTGCCGAAGGCCGGCGGGCTGTCTTTCGAAACCAGCGCCGATCCCGCGGTCATCGTCATCGCCAGCCCGGCTTTGGCGCGCGTCGCGTGATACAGCCGGTAGCGTTCCTTGGGCATGCCGTCGTCGGTGTAAGCCGGTTCGTGCGCAGAAGTCATGAGCCTGTTTTTGAGCGTCAGATGCTTCAATTGAAACGGTTGCAGCAGGGGGTCGTTGCCGGTCATCGGGGTATCCGGGTTTGTTGAATGCGAGGCCAATGGTAGCAGTTGCATCGAGCGCGCGGCAATTCCGCATGAGGATTTTGCCGCTGGTCTGGCGGCGGGGGTTTCATGCTATTCTGCGTCGATGGGCAAGGACAAGATTTCCGCAAACGAAAACATCGACGCCGCGCTGCGCCTCGACGGTGACCCCGCCAACGTCAGGGCGTTTTACGAGGACTGGGCCGCAAACTACGACCTGGATATCACGCTGGCCGAATACTCGGGCCCGGCCATCGCCGCGAGGTTGCTGCAGCGACACCAACCCGACCCGGCGGCGAGGCTGCTGGATGCCGGCTGCGGCACCGGGCTGGTCGGCAGCGAGCTGCATGCGCTGGGGTACCGCGCTATCGAGGGATTCGATCTGTCCGAGTCGATGGCCGAGCGCGCGCGCGCAAGCGGCGCCTACCGCCAGGTACGCGGCGGCATCGACATGATGCAGGCGGCGGATAGCTACGATGCGGATAGCTGCGACGCGGTGCTGTCGGTCGGGGTTTTCACCCTCGGGCATGTGCCGCCGCAAGCGTTGCAGGTACTGCTGGGCATGGCCCGACCGGGTGGATTGCTCATGGTATCGACACGCACCCATTATTATGATCAAACCGGTTTCCAGCAGATCGTCGATCAACTCGTCGCGCAAAAGCGGATGACGCTGGCCGAAGCGGTCATGAACGCTCCCTATAACAACGACGGCGATGGCCATTACTGGGTGTTCAGGAAGTCAGGTTGACAAGGTTTCGCTTCGCTTTGCGGGACCCGGCTGACGGTAACCCGAATCCCGGATTGAACCGTAACCACGATTTGAGTTAAATGGTCGGCATCGTTCGCCATACTATCGTTAGAGAGGTTTTTCTCATGCCGTCAAAACCATTGAATGTCATCAGCCATTGCGAAAAATCGCCATGGTTTTCCTGCACCTGGAACGAAAACGCGCTTTACGGAGAATACGCGGGCCGGCTGGTGCTGCTGTCGCTCGGCAACGATACCGCCGCGGAGTACTGGACGCTGCGCAAGGCGGTCGGATTATTCGACGTGCCCGAGCGTCCGCTCGAAATCCGCGGCAGGGACGCGCTCGGGTTTCTGAACCGGATGTTCACGCGTCCGGTGGACGGTCTGCGCGTCGGCCGCGGCCGCTACGGCCTGCTGTGCCACCAGGGGGGCGGCATGGTCTGCGACGGTATCCTGTTCAGGCTGGCCGAGGACCGTTTCTGGTACGTGCATGCCGACAACGATGTCTACCTGTGGCTGGTTGCCCATGCGCATGACTTCGCGGTCGAAATTCATGATCCCCGCTCCTGGGTGCTGCAGGTACAGGGCCCGAAATCGATGGACGTGCTGGCTAACGCCTGCGACGGCGGCGCCCCGGCCGAGTTTCGCTACTTCGATGCGTTCCAGGGCCGCATGGGCGGGCAACCGGTGCTGGTCAGCCGTACCGGCTGGACCGCTGAACTCGGCTTCGAGGTCTATAACATGGCAGCCGATGTCGACGGCCCGGCGTTGTACAATCACCTGCTCGCGGCCGGCGCCGATTGCGGCATCAGGAGCTGCAGCCAGCTGTCGATGAACATTCGCCGCATCGAGGCGGGCATTCTGAACTATCCGACCGATATGGACTGGACAACGACGCCCTACGACATGGGACTGGGTATGTTCGTCGATCTCGAAGGTGAGGACTTCGTCGGTCGGAGCGCGCTGGTTAACGCGAGCAAGGAGTCGCGTTTTATCGGCTTCAGGTGTGAATCTGCCCAGATTCGATTCGGTGCGCCGTTGATTTCCGGGGGTAACGCCGTGGGCCGGGTCACCGCTTATGAAATTTCGCCCTACCTCGAATGCGGGGTGGGATTCGCGCGCTTCGACTCCCCGCAAGGCATGCGCGCGACCGGGCTCGTCATAGCGGACAGGGACGGCAGGGAATTCCCGGTCGAGCTGGTGGACCTGCCTTTTTACGACGCCGCCAAGAATATACCGCGCGGATTACAGCCGGTCGACGGCGCGGTCGAGTGATTGCGGCTCAGGCGACCAGGGTCACACCGGCGAGGTATTCGTGGAAATAAACCGCGGCCGCCGATAATGCCAGCGCCAGGGTCGCGATCACGATATCCTGTCCCCAGCCGTCAGGCTTGCCC
>JAOTUD010000303.1 GCA_029864065.1 Gammaproteobacteria bacterium
GCCTGAGGGTCGGTTTTCGAGGACTGCGTCGATGCCGGTTTTTGCGCGTAACGAGCAATGCCCGATTTTGCCAGCATGTAGATAACGGCATTCTCGATTTCCGCATCCTTGATCGTGGGGTTCCCGCCCTTGGCCGGCATGTTTTTAAAGCCCTTGACGGCGTGCGACAGCAGCACCTCGATACCCTGCCGTTCGCGCTTGCTCCAGTCCGAATTATCGCCCAGCCTGGGCGCCTGCAACACGCCGCTAGCGTGACAGCCGGCGCAGGAGGCGTTGTAGACCTCTTCGCCCGTGCGGATTTCGGCGGCGCCCACCGCGCCCGCCAGCAGCAGGAGGCCCATTATCGATGACCGTTTAATCCGCTTGCCGGACCGCGCATCAAGCCCAAAACGACTCGGCATCATTGCTGACTCTCCTGTTTTTTTCTGTTCGCACCGGACAGTAGCTTCGAGGCAGTACTTTGATGCACCTGGGTCGACATACCCGGCATGCCCGAGTGACACAGGTCGCAGGTCTCTACCGACCAGGCAACCTCGCCGTTATGACAGGCGCCGCAATATTCACCGTCGATGATTTTCAGCATGTTCATCTGGTTGCCGCCGGCCTGCATCTTGAAACCCAGGTCAGCGTGGCAAACCTTGCACCTGAACCTGATCCGATGAAACCAGTGCGGAAAAACCACCGGGCGCATGCCCGCGTCTTCGGAGTAATTGTTGATCAATACATCGCCATATTCCGCCTTCGACAGTAACGGCACGGCGACCAGAGCCAGGCTAAACGTTAACAGTATAAATTTTAAGATTGCCGACACTTGTGTCTCCTGTGGATTTACAGATCACCGAAAGAGCGGGTGAGCTGAATTTTAAAAATTCGATCGTAGTCGCCGTTTGCCTTGACGAAATCGAGATTAACCCTGGCTTCGAGTCTTCCAATCAGGTAGTCCAGCGAATTTTCCCAGGATCTGTCGCTATCCTCGTTATCGATCACATCGGCGATCAATTGTTCGGTTTCCGATTGCTGCTGGCTCAGCATCAGCCTCGACCTGAATATCAGTCGCGGGACACCGAACAGCCTGGAGCGCATATACTCGAGCCGGCCGTTGGACACGGTACCCGTGGTCTCGTCGCTGCCGTCCTCGCGCCGCGTCCACTGCAGGGTCGCGTTCCCGGAAAGCTGGGTGAAGCGGTCGAAGCGCAGTAGCCCGTTGAACTGCAGGTTGGCGAGTTGAAACAACTCGTCATCTTCCTCGCGCGCGCGCGCATCGAGGAGCTGCAAACTCACCACCGCCTGGTCGACGCTGCTCGACTGCGACCAGGTAACCGAAAAGCTGTGGTCGATAGTTTCCCGATCGAAACCCCTGGAGCGACTGCTGTGGCCGAACGACTGGGTAAGATTCGTTCTGAGCTGACGGCGCTCTCCGAGCGTATAGCGATTACCGAGCGAATGGCTGAAGCGGTTATTCAGGATGTTGTTGGTTTCGATGTCGCCATGCTCGTGCACGTAGCTGGAGCCGAAGTTCCACCCGTAACCGCCGAAACTGGTGTCTGCATGATCCGCCGTGTAGGTGAAACCAACAGTCTCCGACAGGACCTGGGTAATATTATCACCGGATTCGAGTTGATTGGCGTTGATCGTTTCGCGGATGAGCAGGTTATCGGAATACTGGTAAAGCAACCCCTGGTTCAAATTTGCGGTCGCATTTTCCATTCGCATCGATTCATCATTGATCGTGCTGAGATCGTCCGTTTGCTGCAGCAACTGGTCCGATAACCGCAGGTTCCCGGTTACACTGAGGGTTTTTTCGGTGCCGGGTCGCCAGAATAAAAGACTGGAAAATTCGGCGGTTTCAATATCGGTCACCGAGCGGATGAAGTCATTTTCTACCTCCGAGGTAGATACCAGGTTACTGATGGAAAGACCATTCTCGCTGTTATAGGAATGGCGCCCTGTAACGGCGAAGCTGTCTGTTTTCTCGGTCTGAAATCTGTCCTCGATGGTATCCAGCTGAAAATCGGTGCCCAGGGAATTGTTCTCGATCTGGCTATTGCTCGAAAACAGCAGTCGATTACCCTCGATATCGCTGGCGGACGGATCTTCCCGGGTATTGTTGATGTATTCCGCCCGTAGACGATGCGCGTTGTCCACGGTGCGATAGTGCTGCCTGAGATTAAATTCGGTGGTTTCTATGTTCCGGTTCAACAGGTCGTCGTCGAGTTCGTTGCGCGACTGACTGTAGTAAACCTGCGACGGAAAACGGCTGCTCGGAAACAGGTCGAGGCCGGCATTGCCGGTGATGTACTGATTCTTTCGCGTCGGCTGGTCGCTGAAATCCGATTCATCGAGCGACAGGGTCAAGCCTCCCCGCGCCGTCGCAAACCAGGGCCGCCAGATATAGCTGCTTGCGTTTATGCTTCCGGTATTCAGCCAGTTCGAAGCCTGGCTGTCGATCGCGACGTAATCCCGCGTCCGGTAAGTCGTACTAATATCACCCCAGGTTCGCACCGGGCTTGAATTAATATGTCCTACGGCATGGACGTTGGATGCAAGCATTGTCGTCGAGGCCAGTATCAATACCAGCTGCCTTGGGAGTAGAAAAGAATACACATTCACTCATGGTTACTTTGGACATAAAGGTTTTCGTTTACATAAATATCTGCCGAGGCCTTCAATTTACCAAGGTAGTTTTCCCAGGCCCGGTCCTGCAATTCTCGATAAAGTAAACCCGCCGCCCGCTGTTGCACTTCCGCGAAAGGCTTGAGTTGCCGCGGCTGAACGCCGTTCAGGCGGAACAGGAGAATGCCCTCCAGTACCCGCATCGGGTCGCTGATTTCGTCGATCTCGAGCGCGTCGACCTGCTGCTGCACGCCCTGCTCCAGGACTCCCTGGTGCAGGTAACCGAGGTCACCGCCATTGACGGCGCTGGGGTGGCCGGAGTGCCGTTGCGCCAGGGTCGCGAAGTCCTCGCCGTTTTCGATGCGGAACTTTAGCTGCAGCGCCCGCGCTTCGGTTTCGGACCAGGTTGTTTCGCCTGCCGATGGCGGCACCGACAGCAGGATCACCGAGCCCCACAATCGCCTGGGCTCGGTAAACTTGTCCGGATTGCTGTCGTAGAAGGCGACCACCTGGTCGCCGGTCGGTTCCGGCAGCTGCCTGATCCGCGCCTCCATCTGTTCGAGCAGATTTTGTCTTTCCATGCGCAGCGCCAGCTGCGGCAGAATTCTTTCCCGCTGCGCCTGCCATTCCGGGCTGTTACGATATTTCGCGTCGTAGGCCTCGATTTCGCTGGCGATGGTTTCCTGGTCGGGCTGCAGGCCCTGGCGTTCGGCTTCGCGGTGCACGATTACCTGGGTCACGATATCCTGCGCCACCTGCTGCTTGAACTGTCGCAGTTCCTCGGCAGGCACGCGGCCATGATAGTACTTGTGCCTTACCGCCGACCTGAAAATAGCCTCGAATTCACTCGCGTCGATGGTTAAATCATCGACACGAATAGCAATGTCGCCTTCGGATAGCTGACCCGCATGCAGAGCTGGCGTCAGCGCACCGACCAGCAGGATCATGCCCAGAATCATTTTACCCATCATCAACTTCTCCACGGAACGTCTCGTCTACACTGGCCAGGTTTCCCGGTACCAATAAAAAGTCCTCCATCGTCAGAGACGATGGAGGATAGTGTTGGTAACCCTGGTGATTTAGGCCGATAAACGCGTCACCCTCTACTTGTTATGGCACGCGAGGCACACGGCGCTGCCGTCATTCGACACGCGCAGAAAGGTCTGGGTGTTGACGTGCGGGTCGTGGCAGCTGGCGCACTCGACGAATGGCTGGCTAACGCCCGCGTCGATTCCGGCGACAGACCGGGTGTAAAGCTGCATATCGGTTTTCTGGCGCGTACCGTCCGGCGTGGTCTCGCTATCCACCCACCAGACCGTGGTTGTGTTGATAACCTGGTTAGCCGGAAGATTGAAGTCGGGATCAGTGGTCGGCCCAACCAAAGCACCCGTGTTAACGCCGCCACCGCCATACTGGATGCCGATCGGGTGATCGTTCTGCAGGTCCTGCCCGATATTCGCGAGGCCCTGCGGACGGTCGGCGCCAGTCCAGGTGCCGCTGGCGGAGAATGCGGCCGGATCGGTGCCCGAGCCTGGGGTATTGATCAGGGTATCCATCGCCTGGGTGCCGTCATGGCAGGACAAACAGGCAATCGACACGGAACCGACCGGGGCAACTTCACCATCGACGCTCGAAGATGAAGTGGTGGAGTAGGTCGTGTAGGTACCGGGGGCCGCCAGGGTCCTGTTCCATAACGGAACCGCTGCGGTCGTATCGCCGCCATGCGGCGTATGGCAGAATACGCACAATTCCGCCGTGCCCGAGAAGGTGTTCGGGCCGGGACCGGTCGATCCCAGGTTATGCGGTGTCAGTTCGATTTCCGCGGAAGCGCCGGTCCATGCAAATGCACTCACCGCCAGTACCGCGAAACCGAGTTTTTTCAGGTAAAAATGATATGGTTTCATGATGATTTCCCTCGATTAAAGTCTTTTCATACTTAGCGGAGCAGCATTCGTGCCAAGTTCTGTCAGGAGTAGAAAAATCCGCGAGCGAGGTCTTTTTTATTCTTTTAGATCAATAATTTAGCTGGGA